>CAVGIZ010000120.1:0-7765 GCA_963629255.1 Anaerovoracaceae bacterium | reverse complement strand
GGCGGATGACAATGATTGGGACATTTAGGCGGGTTTATTTAGGTTGCTTACGCGATGGGAAATACCCGAGAAGTAGGGAAACAAGGAGAACGGGGGTTGCACCCCCGCGCCCCTGCGAAGGTGAGGACAAACTTAGTGGCGGATGATAATATCAAGCCAAGGGACAGCGGTTTGATAGTGGGACGTGAGCGAAGGTTGGGCGGGGCTTTTGAGGCGGAAGCAAGGATGGACGCATTTAGGTGGAGAGAGGTTAGGTTGCTTTCGCGCGGGAAGGGGCAAAAGGTGGGGAGTGAAGGGAATGCACTAAGAGGGTTGTGCGGGTTTTAGAGGGCGATGACGCGGAGGAAGTCGTTGAGGTTGTGGGTGAGTTTGGCGATGGGCCAGATTTTTTTCCAGCGCGGCAGATCTTTCCAATAGGAGAGTAATTCCTTCATGCGGCCCAAGACGGGGGAAGGGGAATGGAGTTCGTCGAGGGAGAGGGCGGCGTAGTGTTGAATGAAATCTGTCGCGGAAGGGTGTTCGCCGAGGGACCGGATGAAGGCGCGGCCGACCATGGCTGATTCGTGTGAGGAATCAAGCGGGAGGTCGCCGTTGGGGATGAGGGGGATGGTGGTGAGGTTTTTGAGGTTGTTGAAAGCGGTCCAGTTGCAGGTGCCGGTGTACATTTGGCGGGCGGTGCGGGCGTGGACGGTGATGAAGCGTAAGGGGTAGCAATTGATGAGTGGGAGGAGGGCGGCAAATTCATCGGGGCGTTCGATGCCGAGGCGCGTTTTGATGGAGAAGTTGTTGGGGCCCATTTCTGTGCAGGCGACATCGAGGAGGGAACGGAGGGTGTCTGGGGTACGGAGGAGTCCGGAGCCGCGGCCTTTGTTGCGGACCATGGGGAAGGGGCAGCCGCAATTGAGGTCGGCGGTGGTGAAGCCTGCGTTTTTGATGCGGATGAGGCAGTCGCGGAGGGCGGCGGGGTCCTTGCCGATGAATTGTGGAGTGAGGCGGAGGGGTTCGGAAGAGGGGGCGCGGAGTTCGCGATCTTTGAGGGGGTTGAAGCCAGGGTTGGCGGTGATGAAGGGCGTGAAGGCTTCGGTGAAATGTGCCGCGGAGAGGAAGGGGGCGGCGGTGAGGCGGAAGGCGTGGATGGTGACGCCGCGGAGTGGGGCTAGGATGAGGGAGGGCATATTTTTAACTCCGATGCTATTTTGGGTTTAACTCCGAGCCTAACAAAAAGCTTCCGCTAACGCGTCCGCTTGCTTCGCGAGGAACAGGCATAGAGATAGGTTTGGAAGGTTGGGGAGGTTTGGAATGTTTGGATTGGCCGTGTAGAACATAAAGATTTTTTGGGTTGGGGTTAGGGGTAATCGGAGCGGACGAGTTCGTGGGTGCGCGCGGCAGATTTTTGTGCGGCGGTGATGATGGTGGAGAGGATGGCGATAACGATGAGGATGGCTGCGGTGCAGAGGATGTATTCGAGGGCGGTTTGGCCCTTATGGAATGTGCCGCGGCGTTTCATTAGCGTTGTTTATGGAAGGCGCGGATGCCGAGGATGAGGAAGATGACGGAGGGGAGTGCCGCGGCGAGGATAGGTGGGAGATAGGCGGCGTGGGCACCGATCATGCAGGCGATGGTGAGGCCGTAGAAGCCGAAGAACATGGCGAGTGCGCCGAGGATGCCTTTGAAGACAGATTGGCGACCGGAGGCGATGCCGGCGGGGATGGCGAAGAGGGTGATGACGAGGCAGGCGAGTGGGGAGAAGATTTTGGCCCAGGTGTCGTATTGATATTTGCGGCGCGTTTCGGCGGAGAGGTCGTTGTGGGTGCGGAGGTAGCGGAAGCGGTCGCGGATGGAGTTGTAGGCCCAGTCGCGATTTTGCATAAGGAAGTCGCTTGGTTTTTCGCGGAAGAAGGAGAAGGAGCGGAGTGGGAGTGCGTCGAGGTCAGGGGTTGAGGAAGCGACTTCTTCGCCGCGGAGATTGAAGTGTTGGATTTTGGGGTTGGTGAACCACCATTCGCCATCGAGGTAGTCGGCGGAGTCTGCGGTGATGGTCATGAGGCGCGAGGCGCCGTCTGGGCGGTCGAGGGTGACGCGGAGGCCGGCGAGGTGTTCGGCATCTGGGTCGAGGAATTTGTCAATGGTCCAGGTACGGAATTCTTTGGCGTTGCGATAGACGATGTTATCGGCCTTTTCCATTTTGGCGAGGTTGAATTTTTGGGTACGGAGTTGGCGGGCCCATTGAGCGCGGCGCGGGACGTAGGAATCGTTGACCCAATAGACGAAGGCGCCCATGAGGCAGGCGACAAAGAGGACGGGTTTTGCGATGGTGAGGAAGCTGATGCCGTTGGCGCGCATGGCGATGATTTCGGAATGGCGGCAGAAGCTCCACATGGTGTAGAGCGCGGCGAGCATGAGGGCTGCGGGTGCGAGCCATTCGAAGTAGGGAGCGAGGTAGGCGCAGAAATACTCGACGACGGTGAGGAAGGGGAGTTTTGCTTCCATCAGGCGCGAGAAGGAGCCGAAGAGCTCGAAGAGGACATAGATTGAGATGAAACCGCCCAAGCAATATGCGAGCGGAATCAGATACTCACGAAAGACATATCGTGTTAGAATGCGCATTGGGGTATATTATACCATATTTCGGGCGGCGATGCAAGACGGGAAGATAAAATGAGGTGGTTGCGGTGGCGGCGAAAATATGGTATAATATGTGTCTGACGTATTATGAGATACATTGTGACATATCGGACGGCGGCGGGGCAGCTTGAGCGTATGACGCTTGAGGCGGCCACGCGGAGCGATGTTTTCAAGGAATTGGACGCGCGCGGCATCAAGGCGCTGAGCGTGTCGGAGGCGAGTGAGAAGGAGGCGCGGCGAGTTGGCGCGGGGCGTTCGGGAGGGTCGAGTGGGCTGTTTCGAGGGTTGGTCGCGGCGATTATTGTGGTGATTGGTGCGGTGGTGGCGTTTATGATTTTGACGCGGGAGAAGCCTGTTGAGGTTATGAAGGATGGGGTGGAGAAGAAGAGTCGCGGGGCGATGGCTGAGGTGGCGCCGGCGGTGGTGACGAATCGGCCAGCGGTGAAGAAAGTGGATGAGGTGGCGGAGACGAAGAAGCGCAATGAGGCGCGGCGGAAAATGCTGAAGGCGATGACGCCGGAGGAGCGGCTGGACTTTCTTTATAAGGAGGCGGAGCAGAAGCCGATCAATTTGGAGCCGTCGTCGAATCGGACATTTGCGACGGGGACGGAGCAGGTGATGGGTTGGATTTTCAATACGGTGCCGGGTGATATGCCGCCGATTTTGCCGCAGATTCCGATTTTTGAGGAGGCGCATTTGACGGAGATTTTGTTCAACAAGAATGAGATCAAGGACGATGACGATGAGCGGATTGTGGAGTTGAAGGAGAATGTGGCGTTGGCGAAGAAGGAGATGATTAAGTTCATCAAGGAAGGCGGGATGCCGGATGAATTTTTGGAGTACTATCGGAACATTTTGGTGGATGCGCATCGTGAATTTCAGAGTTCGCAGCAGGAAGTTTTCAAGATGGTGAGGGAGGATCCGGAAGGTGCCGCGGCGTATTTGGAGATGGTGAATAAGCGCTTGGATGAGAAGGGGATTAAGCGTGTAAGGATTCCACCGAAGATGGCGGAGAAGTTTGGCGTCATTTTAGATGAATAGAATTTAGAGAAAGGTAAAAACGAATGAACACAAAAGTGATGATGAGTGCCGCGATTGCGGCGATTTTGGGCGTGAGCGCGGTTTGGGCTGAGGTGAAGGCGCCGCAGACGGATGAGGAGAAGGCGGCGCGGCGCGAGAAGATGATGAAGGCGACGGGCGGGATTTTGGACATTGCGCCGAAGGGGAAGGTTGTGGTGATTAATGCGCAGGAGAAGGTGCCGGCCGCGGCGGTTCAGGCGAAGGTTGAGTCGCTCGCGAAGGAGTTGCGGATGAATGTGGAGGTGGCGAACGGGAAGGATTGGAAGATGTATACGGTGCCGGCGGGTGCGGTTGGTGCGGTTGTGATTGCGGACGCGGCAGATTTGCCGATGAGCGTTGTTGCGGCAGAAAAGACGTGGGGGCTGATGAATGTGGCGCCGATTGTGGTGGCGGGCGATGAGGAGAGGACGGTGAAGCGTTTCAATCGTGAATTTGTGCGGGTGGCGTGTTTTACGTTTGGTCAATCGCATAGTCAATATCGTGGGGCGCCTTTGAGTACGGTGAAGGGTGTGGAAGATTTGGATGGGATTACGAATGAGAATTTGACGTTTGAATCGGTGACGATGGTGATGCGGACGTTGATGAATTTGGGGATGACGCAATCGCGCAAGACGTCGTACAAGAAGGCGTGTCAGGAAGGTTGGGCGCCGGCGCCGACGAATACGTATCAGAAGGCGATTTGGGAACGGATCAAGGCGGAACAAAGCGAAGCGCCGACGAAGGGGATTAAGATTAAGTTCGATAAGAACAAACAGGGCGCGGCAAAAGAAGGTGCAAAGGACTAACCGTGAAATTTGGTTATAGTTATAAGTCGTCAGACGGCGTGCGGCATGAAGATAGTTTCACTGCCGCGAACAAGGAAGAGGTGTTTGAGGCCTTGCGCGAGCGGGGGATTCGGCCGATTAAGGTGTGGGAATTGGATGCGCCGAAAAGTGCCGCGGTGAAGAATTTGCTGGGGCTTGCGATCATGATTGCGGTGGCGGCCGTGGCCGTTTGGGTGGGCGTGATGCTGCATGGGCAAAGTGCCGCGCCGGGTCCGCAAGAGGAAGATCGTTCGCAGATTTATGGTGATCCAGGGATTTTGCAGACGTGTGAGGCGCGGAGTTGGGCGAATGTTTTTGAGGATGAGGGCGATCGGTTTTTGGCGCGGTTTGCACAGCCTGGGCGTGTGGTGAGGTTGTCGGGGCAGGCTTGGCGGGGTAGTATTGCCGCGGCGTTGAAGGCGAATATGAAGCCTGTTAAAGTGACGCGGACGGATGGGCCTGAAATTGCGAAGATGAAACGCATGGTCAATGGTATGAAGGCGGAGATGCGCCAGTATGTCGCGGACGGCGGGACAGTTGAGCAATACATTGATGAGGTTTTGGAGCGGCAAAAAGTTGAGGAAGGAATTGTCGCGAATTTCCAAGTTGAGTTTGATCGGCTTGCAAAGAAAGCGACGAAGGAAAATCGTGAAGACACCATTGAAAAGTGGAATGCGAAAAACGTGCTTCTGCGCGAGATGGGGTTGAAGACGGTTCTGTTGCCAGAGGCGTTGGAAGAGTAGGGTGCGGACGAGGCGGATGGATTCCATGAGGAACACGAGATGGATTTATACGAGGCACTTGAAAAGAGACGGACGTGTCGCGACTTTTGTGAACGCGAGGTGAGCGATGAGATTTTGCATCGCGTCGAAAAGGTAAAGAAGAAGATTGTGATTGTGTTGATGGCGGCCGTGGGAGCGTTTGGGGCGGCATGGGGAGAGGAGACTTCGGATGAGTTGAGTCAGGCGGCGCAAGAAGGGAATGCGTGGGCGAGGTGGTATCTGGCGCGGCGGAATGGGAAGGGTGGGTGTGAGAAGCTCGTTGAGGAGGTTGTGAAGGCGCAGCGGAAGGCGGCGGAAGAGGGGAATGTTGAGGCGCAATTTTGTTTGGCTTTGTGGTATGCGAAAGGGGAAGGGGTGAAGCAGTCGGATGAAGAGGCTGTGAAGTGGTGGCGGCGGGCGGCAGAAGGAGGGCATGCAGCGTCGCAGTGTCGGTTGGGGGAATGTTATTGTTATGGGCGGGGTGTTGAGGTGTCGTATGATGAGGCGGCGAAATGGTGGAGGAAGGCGGCGGAACAAGGGCTCGCGAGGGGGCAGTATGAGATGGGGTGGTGTTACGAGAATGGAAAGGGCGTGGGGCAGTCGGATGAGGAGGCGGTGAAGTGGTATCGCAAGGCGGTGGAGCAGGGATATGCGCGGGCGGAGTATAATTTGGGATGGTGTTATTTCAAGGGGCGGGGAGTTGCGCAGTCGGAGGTTGAGGCGTTTAGGTGGTGGTGCAAGGCGGCGCAAGGAGGGCATGTGAAGGCGCAATGCAGTTTGGGGTGGTGTTATGAGAAAGGGAGAGGTGTGGAGAAGTCGACGGCAAAGGCGCTGGAGTGGTATTGGAAGGCGGCGCGGCAAGGGGATGAGATGGCGAAGAGGGCACTTGAAAGGCTTAGACGCTAAAAGTGCCGCGGGGGTGTGACCACATTTTGCAAAATTTTGAATGAATTCTACGGAAGGGGACAAGGCAATGAAAGAAAAGAATAGAAAGAAGATTGCTTTGATTTTTGCCGCGGGGTTGTTGTTGGTGGGGATTGTTTGGATTGTTGGGTTGAATGTTTGGAAGAATTATAACTCCATTTGGAAAAGGATGGATACGTGTACAGTTGATGGGGTTACGTATAACTACTCTTATACGTGTAGGCCGAAGGGAAAGCGTGCTTTCATCGAGAGACCTTATTTTGGTATTTGGGTTCCTGGATTGGTTGCGCCAAAGAGGATTATAGGTTTTGGGGCGGCGATTGATTCGTCGACTTCTGGCGCGTTGAAGATTCCTGCCGCGGTGGATGGACATTCCGTGAAGGCTATTGATAGAGAAGCATTTGCTGGTTGCGCGAGGCTTGAGTCGGTGACGATTCCTGATGGGGTGGAGGCTGTTTGGCAGGACGCGTTCAAGGGGTGTACGGGGCTTGAGGCGGTGACGTTTTTGTCGGGGACGAATGGAAAAGAGCGCCTGTTGATTATGGTGGGTTCGGTATTTGCGGGTTGCACGAATTTGGCGACGATTACTTTTCCCGAAAATATTACAAGGTTTTGTCTGGGCGATTTGTTGAACTCGACAAAAGATATGAAGGCGGCGTTAGAGGCTGAAGGGTCTTCTGCTGAGTTGTTGATTCCTTGTGCTCGGGTGTTTGGGGATACGCCGTTTTGGAGCGATCAGGCGGAAGGGGTTGTTATCAAGAGCGGGTGGGTGCTGGGTGTGAAGGGGAATTGTCCCGAGCATGTTGTGTTACCAGAAGGGACGCGCGGCATTGTGAAGGGCGCGTTCATGGCTTCCTTGCCAGGCTGTGATGGTGTCTATTTGAGCGGGTGCACGAATCTTGTGTCAATTGTGATAAGTGAAGGCGTGACGGAGATTCCAAGGATGGCGTTTGTTGGATGTAAGAGGCTGTCGTCCGTTACGCTTCCATTGAGCGTAAAGGAAATAGGTTCCGAGGCTTTTGCAGGGTGTGAGAGCTTGACTTCAATGACAATTCCATCGAGTGTGGAGAAGATGTGGAGTAATGCATTTGAGGGTTGCACGGGGCTGAAGGCGATTGTGTTTGAGGGAGTGCCACCAGAGATAAGGGCGAGGGCGAATGAAGACGAGTCCTTTGGGGGCGCGATTGGCTACTATCGTCCCGAACACGAAGGGAAATGGAAGAAGGTTATCGGTGCGGACGGCAAGTGGTATGGGATGAAGATGGAGAGTACACCGCGGCAGATTTAACTTCGAGCCTGACAAAGGGCGTTGGCTAGTGCCTCCGCTGCTTCGTGAGGAGCAGTCGTGAAAACAGGTTTAGAGGGTTTGGTTTGATTGTGTTTTGGTGGGGGAGAGATTTAGCCGTGTAGGGGTGTAGAGATGGGGCGGAGTCTCCAAGCCCCCAGCGGGGCGGCGGATTTTTGGAGGAGGGGGATTGACAAGGGGAGGGGGAATATGGTATACTATGCATTGTTTTATGCGAGAGAAGAGAGAGAATAGGCTGAGAAGACCGCGGCAGAAGTGCCGCGGAG
>CAVGIZ010000119.1:0-7838 GCA_963629255.1 Anaerovoracaceae bacterium | reverse complement strand
GCGGCGCTGCCGCGTCTATCTCAAAGCTCTGTCACGTCGCAGGGTTTCATCGCCACGCGCTTCGCGGCACTTCCTTCTTCCACGAGAAGGCTCTCCGCATCCGTCGCGTTCACGACGAACACCTTCGCGCCCTTCGTGCGGTCAATCTTCACGACCTGGTTCGCATCGTAAACGGCAATAACTTGCTCGCCCTTGCCATACGCATACACAATCGGATAATTCAAATCGGGCCGCATGGGCTTGAGCTCGCCCTTCATCAACGTCTCGCGATGCGCCACCCAAAAGTCCACCATCTCCTTCAGCTTCGCCCGATGCGCCGCGCTCACATCTTCGAGCCGAACCGAAATCTGCGGCACCGAGAAAATCACGCTCCAAAATTGCTTCGACGCCGTCCGCGGCGAATCCCCCGCGCCCCACATCAGCATATCCGAATGCACCGCCGTCTCGCCCGACGTCAAACGCAAATCCAACGTCCGCATCCGATTCGTACGATAATCCGCGGGACAATCACACGCGCGAAACATGTTGCCATACTTACGCATCGCAGGCCCCACATAATTCTGCTTGAGCTCAATCAAAATCCCTGGCCGAATCTTTTCAAGCCGCGCATGCAAATCCACCATCAACCGGTCAAACGCGTGCGAAATCGTCTTGATGTCGCGCCCCGCATAATTCTCCGCCACCGCCGGGTCCGTTGGATCTGTATGCACATCATCAAGGCAGAACAAATCAATCGCATCCACAAAATCAAGCTTCAATCCATCAATCCCCCAATCCCGCACCGCATGCTCAAAAACCCCAATCAAATATTCACGCACCTCCGGAAAACGCGGATCCAAAACGGAATACCCCAGCCGTCCATAATCATACAAAAACTTCCCTTTGAACCGTGCATAATTCTTCGCGTGATACCCCATCACCGGCAGCGCATACCAAATCATATACTTCATCCCCAGCGCCTGCACCTTCTTCACATGCGCACGAAAATCAGGAAACCGATTCGTCGAAACGTCCCAATCCCCACAATACGCATACCCGCGGCTGTTATCATCCGTCTGCCACCCATCATCCACAATCAACGTCTTGAAACCATACTTCACCGCCGCGGCACATTCCTTCTCCACATTCTCCGCCGTCACATTTTGATGATACGAATACCAGAACGAATAGAGCGGATCAAACGCCGCCGCGGGCACCACGACGGGCTTATACTCACCCATCCCCTCAAACCACTTCAACGCTCCCCTGAGCGCATCCGCATAAAATACATCCCGCAAATCAATCAAGAATTCAACTTCATAATCTTTCCGCGGCGCTTCTGGCTCGGAAAACAACGTCGCCGAATAAATCGCCTTCCCCGTCTCTTCCTCAACGCCCAATTGAAAGTGCACACGCCGAAACGCCTCCGAACACGCAATCGTCGCACGATTCTCACTCGCATCCGAAAACAGTTGCACCACCGGCACACGACTATAAATCGCAGACGAAAATCCACTCGCCCAATTCGGCGGCAACGTCCCCGTCGACATGTGCCACCGCGCCACCACATCCTTCACCGGGAACGCACACGTCACCTTCGTCGTCGGCGGAATCAACTCCTTCTCCGCGGCAAATTTAATCGTCCACTTCTCGCGTCCATCGCCTTGCATTTGCGCCTTCCCCGCAATGGTCCACCCCTTCGTCTGCGTGAATGAAACCTTACCCACCAAGGCGCTCGTAAATTCGCCCGCCCAAACATTCGCGCCCATCACAAGCGCACAACCAACAACCATCAACTTCTTCATTTTGTTTCCTTTCCTTTTCGTGCGGAAGCCAAATCTTCCACCTTCAAATTCTTGATAAAATCTGCCGCGCTCACCTCTTCCGGCAACGCGCACGTAAATGTATGATCACCGGGCTCAAGCGTCACAAAATTTGGATTCCACACCAACCCGCTCACGCCATCCACACTCAACATCACGCCAAACGCCGGCGCCTTATTTTCAACAACCACCTGCGCCTGCCGCACGCGGCGCTTCCCCATACACATACCCAAGTCCTCCACCGCGGCACTTTTCACCCGCAACCCCGCATCCGGCAACATCGTCTCCGCAATCGGCGACAAAAATTCCGTCACATCATTCGCATGCACCGCCCCGCGCGCCGTCGTCCCCTTCACGCTCAACTCCAAATAATGCGCATCATCCCGCGCCCACGCCTCACCAAACGTCTTCACGCTCGGTCCATCCAATTCAAACGCGTACGTCTTCTCGCTCACAATCTTCCCCGTCAAAATCTCGCGCACCTTCACCACGACCTCGCCCCGCACAAGCGCCTCCGGCAAATCCCACATCACCGTCACCACCCCGCCCGTCTCCGTACTCGCCGCGCTATCCAGCCCCACAACCAATGGCGCATTATACTTCGCCGCCGCATACATCGCCGCCTTCCAATTCAATTCCCCATCAATCTTCGACCAACTCAACGCCGGCCACCAATCATTCAACTGCCAATCCAGAACCCCCATGCAATACGGCATCTGCGCATGCAACCGATTCTGCGCCTTCCGCAACACCCGCGCCTGCAAAACCTGACTCAAATACACCTCCGCCGCGTCATCCTTCCCCTCGCCCAAATACGCCGCCACCGCACGCCGCACATCCTTCGCCAGCACCGGCTTCTTCACATGATTCATCATCTCCGCCGACTCCAAATCAATCGTCCCAACCGACCGCTTCAAATAATCTGCCGCGGGATAGGAACACCATCCATACTCCGACATAAACCTCACGCGCCGCTTCAAAAAACATTCCGCCGTCTTCCCGTCAGCCCTCTCCTCGCCAGCCCAACAATGCGAATCTCCCTTCGCCCCATCAAACACATCATCCCCCCAACTGCGATCCCCCGCACACGGCGAACTCGGCCAAAATTCGCGACTCTCATCCGCCGCCCTCACCGCGTCCCCAACCGCCGTCGTCAACCGATCACACAAACTAATCCACTTCGGCGTCTGCCACGTGCACCAATACAATTCATTGTCCCCACACCACATCACAATCGACGGATGTCCCCTCAACTTCTTCACCTGATGCGTCACCTCTTCCTGCACATTCTTCCGAAACGCCGCGCTGTCCGCGGGATACTCCCCACACGCAAACATCATATCCTGCCACACCATCAACCCCAACTCATCACACATCCGATAAAAACAATACGACTCATACACCCCGCCGCCCCACACTCGAATCATGTTCGCATTCGCCGCCTGCGCACTCTTCAAAAGCATCTCCGTCCTCTCCGCCGTCCGCCTCGTCGCAAACGCCTCCGTCGGAATCCAATTCCATCCCTTCACAAAAACCTTCACCCCATTCACACGAAAATAAAAACTCTCACCAACCCCATCCGCATCCTTCTCGCGCACGACCTCAATCGTCCGCAACCCAACCTTCCCCGTCATAAACTCGCCCTCATCCGTCCACACATCATACGTGTACATGTTCGGCATCCCATACCGATACGGCCACCACAACTTCGGCTTCGCAATCTCAAACCTCGCCTCCACCTGAAATGCCCCACAGCCCCGCGGCACTTTCCCCACCGCCTCTTTCTTCTGCCCATCCAGCTTAAATCCAACCTTCACCTCGTCCCCCGCCTTCGCCCTCTCCGTCGGCTCTAATTCCGCCACCACCGTCACCCGCGCCAATCCATTCGTCAACTCCTGCCGCGTCCAAACATAATTCACAAACGCCGTCCGCGCACGACGCAACCTCACGCCCTCCAATATCCCCACCGACGGCAACGACACTCCCCAATCCCATCCTGCCTGGCATTGCGTCTGCCGCATAAAATTCACATACTTCATCGTCCCACATCCAAAGCTCATCACATCCGCCCCGCGCCCATACGCCTCATTCCGCCGCACACTCTCCTTCCGCGGCGAACGAATCTTCACCTCCAACCGATTCCCCTTCTCCTTCAACAATCCCGTCACATCAAATCGCCACCAACGAAATTGATTGTCCGCCTCAAACTTCTTCCCATTGAAATCAATTTCTGCCGCGGGCGACAAACCTTCAAACTCCAACTGCACAGCCTCATTCGCATTCGTCCAAACCCAATAATCCGCCACATCAAATTCCTTCACCAATCGCACATCCTCATCCGCAAAATGTTGCACCACCCATTCATTCGTCCCAACAAATGGATCCACCATCATCCCAGCCTTCAACAACGCCGAATAGTTATCCCCGGGAATCGCACAACCAATCGCCGCACGCTCCCCCTGATACAATTCCCATTCGCCCCCCAGCGTCATCGAGCCCGCACCAAAACTGCCGCGCGCCACCAATAAAACCGCCGCGCCCACCATCAACCTTCTAAACATTCCAAACCTCATTTCTTCTTCTCCTTCGCCTGCTTGCCCATAAACACCGCATCCGCCGCGCCCGGCACCCGCACATCCCACATCTCAAACTTGTTCGTCCCCCTGTACTTCGTCATGTCCCACCATTGCCCCTTCTCCCCATACACCCACACATAGCCTCCCGCCGCTCGCTTCGCCTCCTTCAAATTCAACTTCAACTTCTTCCCAGCATCCTTAAACGCCTTCGCATTCCCATCAAAAAGCGGCGACTTCACATCCGTATAAAAATCCATATAAAACGCAATTGCCACGTCATCCTGCTTCAAATGTTTCGCCTTCAACTTCGAATCCAAAAAACCACATCCTCCCTTCATCCGCTTCACCAAATTCTTGTACGCCGCCTCCCCATTCGCACAATACCCCAGCCACTCATCCCCATCAATCAACCCCGCCCCACTCGGCATCGCCTCAATCAAACCATTGCAAAATTCACCCATCAAATCCGCTCCCATACTCCACAAATAAAGCCCCCAAAACTTGAGCTTCCCATTCTTCGCAAACATCGCCTTGCCAACTTCCGCCCCACGCTTCCTCGCCGCCGCCAAATACTCCTCCTTCGTATGCTTCGCTCCCTTCCAATCCGCCTTCGCCTCCTGCGCCAACCAATACTTCGTCGTCCAATACGAAGTCACCGGATACACCCCATACCCCTCCGGATCAAAACATATCCCTTCCATCCCAGCCTTCGCCACAACCTCCGCCGCCAAACCAAAATTATGCGCCACGCCCTTCCAATACTTATCATCATGCCAATCCGGCTTCGACTGATCCGCCATCACCATCGCAAAATTATGCACGTACTTCTTGAACTTCACCTGCCTGTAAAGCTTGATCCGATTCTTGATCTCATCGTTCATCTTCATCTCATTCTTCCCCATCACATCCGTCACCCCCATCTGCATCACAAGCCCATCAAACGGTGCCTCCGCCTCCATCTCCGCCACATGCGCCTTCAACTCTTCCAACGTCGGCTGGACCCAACCATAGTGAATGATAAGCGCCTCCTTTGCCATCCCCGCAAAACAGGAAAGCAAAACCCAAATCCCAAAAACTGCCGCGCGCAATTTCATAAGCCTCACTTCTTATTCACCGGATAAATCGCAAAACCATACGGCCCCAACTCAAACGATTGCGCCCCAGTCCTTTTTGCCGCCCGCGCAAGAAGCGGCTTCTCCGCCAGCGTCCCCTTAATCGAACGATCCACCTTCTCCGCAATCACCCAATCCGGCCAAACATCCGGCGGCGCCTGAAACGAAACATCCGTCGCCACATCCTTGTTCGTCCAATTCTGCACCACCAAAATCCGCTCACCATCCTTCGCCGTCCGCACAAACGCCGTCACCGAATTCGTCGCCGTCACATCCAACCACGCCAACCCCGCGCGCCCATTCAAATCCGTAAACGCCGCATGCTCCCTCCTCATCGCCGCAAGCCCCTTCACAAATTCATGCCGCGCCTTCCCCTTCTCGCCCTCCAACTGCGACCAATCCATCGGCGTCTTCCCAAACATCGAATGCTCCTCATCCGCATCCGCCATCTCATTGCCCGTAAACAACATCGGCACCCCATCAATCGTAAACATCCACACCAGCACCTGCTCAACCGCCGCGCCCCCCCACGCCTCCTCCCGCCGCGGCCGCTTGTCCGTCGCAATGTCATGATTCTCATAATGATTCACAAACCGCGCCCCCTTCGTCGACCGCTGCTCTCGCTCATTCCACGCCCCTCGAATCGAATCAGCCGACCCTCCCCCCGTCAAAACCCACTCCCCCGGAAACCATCCATAATCCGCATCAAACGCATCCTCCTGATCCTTCTCATCATACCCCTCACAAAGCAAAATCGCATCCGCCTTCACTTCCTTCATCCGCCGAATCCCCTCGCACCAAAACCCCAGCGGCACCCCATCCCCAACATCACACCGATACCCATCCACATCATACTCCCGAATCAACCCCACCATATTCTCCCACAACCATTCCCTCGTCCCCTTCACATTGAAATTGAACCGCGGAAAACGCCACGCCCCCTTCGCAATCGTCCCATCCCCATTCCAAAATGTAAACTCCGGATGCTCCTTCCACACATTCGCCGTCGGCCCCGCATGAAAATACACCAAATCAAAAATCACCTTCATCCCCATCTTGTGCGCCGCCGCCACAAGCGACTTCAAATCCTCATCCGTCCCATACTCCGAATCCACATGATAATAATCCTTCAACCGATATTGATTCTTCGGATTGTTGAACCCACTCTTAATCTGCCGCGGACTCCAAAACGCCCGATCCATATCCTCATCCATCTGCATCACCGGCACCAAATACACAATCGTCACCCCCAAGTCCTTCAAATACCCAAGCTTCGCCTCAATCGCCTTCAACGTCCCCTCCGCCGAAAACGCCCTCGGCTGCACCTGATAAATCACGCCCTTCGTAAACCAATCTACCGACGGCCGCGCATCCATCAAATACGCACACGACGCGACGCCAGTCCACGCCATCGCGCACACCGCCGCCGCCAACATCACCGCCTTCATTCGCTTCTTCATAACTGTACTTTCTCTTTTCTACTGAAAACTTCAAGACCCCTATATTATACCATATTTCCGCCCCGCTTTCAATCCCACAATTCTGCCGCGCTCCACCTAACCGCTGTCCCTGGCTTGATATTATCATCCGCCACTAAGCTTGTCCAACCAACGCTCACGGCGCGGGGGCCGCCGCCCCCCGTTGTCATTGTTTCCCTACTTCTCGGGTATTTCTCATCGCGTAAGCCCTAACCAAACCCACCTAAATGCGTCCATCCTTGCTTCCGCCCCAAAAGCCCCGCCCAACCTTCGCGGGGGCGCGGGGGGCCACCATCAAAACTTGCTAAACTGGCTTGCATTCTGTCATCCGCCACTAAGCTTGTCCTCACCTTCGCGGGGGCGCGGGGGGCGCAGCCCCCCGTTACCTTTGTTTCCCTCCTGCGCATCACTTTCTCATGTTTTGCCCCTCTCTCCCATCCCTTCAGCCCCCTCCCCCTACAACATCAGACAAAAGTACGGTACTTTTTTAAGAAAAGTACCGTACTTTAACCTAAATTCACCCCCTAAACCACCTGACGTTAGCCAGGGAAAGGTCTGACGTTAGCCCCTAATCCCCCTAATTCCATCCTTCCGCGGCATAAAAATAGAAAAAGGACCAGCCGTGAGAAGCGGGCGGTGGGCGTCCCGTGTTTTGCCGCGGCCGCTCGCACCCGCTTGCGCGCCCTTCGGGTTCTCGCTTCGCTCGAAGGTCCCCTCCGATTCGCTTCGCTCATCTTCGGTGCATTTTCAGCCACTTAGCGTTGATGGTCAAGCTGTGCTTGACCAAATTTGTTCTGTGCGCCAAGCGCAAGCTTGGCGTCCCGTGTTTTGCCGCGGCCGCTCGCACCCGCTTGCGCGCCCTTCGGGTTC
>CAVGIZ010000118.1:0-7936 GCA_963629255.1 Anaerovoracaceae bacterium | reverse complement strand
CATTCCACCGACCCTTTGCGTCCAGCACCGCTTCCCATTCCTTTTTGTACTTCGGCAAATAATACCCAACCATCGTCCTCAGAACTACAAGCTCTCGCACACGCGGCGGCAATCCCATAAATCTGACCTCCGCCAAACGCTTACACCTAGGAAACGCCTCGTCATAAAGCCTCGTGATGTTCTTGGCCATCGTCACATAAGTCAAATTCGAACACGCAACAAATGCATGCGTCCCGAGACTTGACACGCTGTCAGGAAACACCAATGTCGTCAAATTCTTGCAACCAGCAAATGCATTCAACTCAATCGTCTTCACACTATTCGGTATCGTCACACCCGACAACTTTCCATCGCGAAACGCATCCTGCCAAATACCGATCACGCCAAATGGTATTTCATACGTACCCTCTCGCCCGCATGGATACGCCACCAATTGCGTTCCATCCTTCGTGAACAAAACCCCATCTCGCGCACTAAAATATTTATTCCCTTCGTCCACCACAAACTCCTGAATATTCGCCCCACAAAATGCACCGCACCCAATCCCATCAACACTCGCAGGTATCCTCACTGTCGTCAGCTTCTTACACTTACTAAATGCAAAAGAATGAATCCCCGAAACACCCTCCGGAATCGTCACCGCGGCAAGATTTGAACACTCTTTAAATGCACCCCAACCAATTATTCCCACACTATCGGGAATCACCACCGATGTCAATCCCTTGCACCCACCAAATGCTTGCTCCCCAATAAATGTAACCCCTTGGGGTATCTCATACCCACCCTTGCGCCCACCTGGATAACAAAGGAGATCCTTCTTGTCCTTTGAAAACAAAACACCATCAATCGAACGATATTCCTTATTCGCCTTATCCACAAGAATCTCTCGAAGGTGATTATCATAAAACGCCCCACTGCTAATCGATTCTACATTTTTAGGTATCGTAATCGACTTCAATCCCGAGCCAAAAAACGTAGAATCCTCAATCTCCTTCACACCCTTGGGTATCGTAATCGACTTCAACTTCCGACACCCTATAAACGCCATCTCCCCAATCCACGTCACGCCTTTCGGAATCGTCACCTCTTCCAAACTCCGACACCACCCAAACGCATCCCAATTAATGTTCGTTACACTCTCCGGAATCGTCACCTTCTTCAAATTGACACAATCAGAAAACGTACTACTCGCAATACTCGTCACACCCTTTGGAATCGTCATAGACTCCAAACTCTTGCATCCATCAAACGCGTTGAATCCAATCATCTTCACACTCTTTGGCAACTTCACCGCCTTCAAATTCTTACACCCCTTAAATGCGTTCTCATCAATTCTCTTCACGCCCTCCGGAATCTTCACCGACTTCAAACTCACGCACCCCTCAAACGCACTTCCTCCAATCGACTTCACTCCTTTAGAAATCACCACCGACGTCAAATTCTTACAATCAAAAAACGCATATTTCCCAATGCTCGTTACCTTCTTTCCACCCAACTTCGAGGGAATCACCAACCGCCCACCACGCGAATAATCAATCGCTGGCCTCATCGTCCTCTTCTCATAAACATAATCCTTCACGACATCCTCTTCCTGCAAGGCTCCAATTTCTACCCCGCCCTCCACAACGTGATACATATAAATAATTTCTCCAACAAGTACGACTTCATCCTTCATTTGTTTTCTCCTTTATTTATGAAATAGTGTGCTTTGCACGTCTAAAAAATCTCCACGCTCAAATTCTTCCTCGCAATCTCCGCGGCATATTCATCCAGCATCCTCCCACTCTCATCCGTTAACCCATCATCCACACAAATCGCCTCCCAATCCGTGAATGTCTGTGTCTGAACGGAATCCAAGCACGACCGCAAATACCGCGCCACATTATAAACTAGAATAATAACCGAAATCTTCATACGCTCAAAATCTAATCTGTTCTAAAATGTTTCATGACCTACATTATCTCATATTTCCGAAAAAAAAGCAAGTACAATTTTTAAAAATGTTTTGAAACGAGCAAAATGAAACAAGACACCTTCAAGCCCTTCCACCTACAACATTAGACAAAACCTCACTTCCCTTGGCATCCTTGTTCACAAGAAGGTTGTTATCAACCACATAGAATTATCAAGTCTTTGAGCCTAAATTAACACACTTTTAACCAGTTATGCACCATCCTAAGTGCTACTATAAACATTGTTTTCATCATTATCAACAATATTATCAACATATCAACACGTGTTCATTACTTTGTTAATAACTCCCCCGCGGCAGATTAAACAAAAACCCGCGGCATTTCTGCCGCGGGAAGGAGGTAGTCACCACTAATAAGTTTACTTATTAGCAATAACAATTATGAAAACAAAACAATAAGTAAAAACATCAGTCACCAGTCCAACGTCAAATCAGTAAGTTCTCAACAGGATTTCTGCAGGCATCAGGTATTCCTCGCCCTTCTTATACGGGATGCCACTCTTATCGAGGGCTTCCATAACCTTTCCTGTGATGATATTGCCATTATCGGCGAAAAACTTCTCCAGCGCGGTCCTTTTCTTGGCGAGATTGCCATTGGGCTCATTCGACACCAGCACGCCCTCCAGCACTTGAGCGCGGCGAATACGTCCTTCCGCCTCAGCCTTGTCACGCGCCTCACGAACGACCGCCAACACCTGGTCACGCGTCTCGCCTGGAAAGCGGTCCGGCAAATCCACATCACGGTCCAGAAGCGCCAACGCATTTGGATTACGTTCCTGAAGGTCCATTTCCTTTGCCTGCGTTTCAGCAAGTTCAGCCTGGACGCGCTCCAATTGCGCCTTGACTTCCGTGAAAATTTTGCCGCGATCCGCAAGCTCAGATTCAAGTGCCATCATTTCCGCTTCTTTTGCCTTTTGCGCTTCTTCGAGCGCGGCAATTTTTCCATTCCGTTCGTTCACCACCGCTTCAAGCTCTTGAACACGCTTTTCGAGTTCCTCATTCTTGTCGCGAAGATTGTTCATATCTTCTTCGAGCTCTGCCTTTTCCGCGGCCAGATCTTCAACAACCGCCTTTTGAATATCGACCTCTTCTTTCGAGATGGAAGGAATGCCCGCGCGATTTGGCGCGGCACTTTCTTTCGGTTGAAGGAATTCTTCAAAGTTCATTGTTCTTCTCCTTTGGTTTCTTCGACTGGTGCTTCAGCGGACTTTTCATTTTCATCCTTGACGAGTACCACGTCCTTCGTTTCGCAGCCTGGATAAATAAACAACCGGCAATCAATCGGCCCATTGAAAAATGGAACGCGCTTCTGATAATAAAGTTCGACTAGCTTAGCAAGATCTGGATTGCCCGTAATGAGCCCACCCGTCCAACCATGGCACTTTTCATGCAGAAACGTTCCAATGCGTTCATAGACTGGTGCCAATTCCTCAAACGTCCCAAGCCGAATGCCATATTCAGGATTGAAAAAGATGTCACCCGTCTGCGTCGCTGGAATTTCCGTCTCCTCAAAATCGCATGCTTTGAATTCGATGTACGGCGCAACGCCCGCGGCAATTGCATTCGTGTGTGCATTCTCGATGGCTTCAGGCGAAATATCCGTTGCAATAATCCGCGGCAGATTTTCGGTGCGCTCTTCTTTCTTGGCTTCGAGAATGATCTCTTTCCAAATCTGTTCAGGCGAAGCCCCAATGTGTTGACGCGGCGCCACGTTCGGCGCACTTTCGCCTGGAATGATTTTAGAATAACCTTTGATTGATTGAAACGCAAAATGCCCCTTGAGCGCGCCTGGCATACGATTCATCGCCATCATCACCGCTTCAATCGCAGGCGTACCACTTCCGCACATTGGAAATACGAATGGAGATTTCTTATCCCATTCCATCGCCATGATGCACGCCGCGGCGAGTGTCTCTTGCATCGGTGCTGAACCTGGAATCTTGCGATACCCACGCTTAGAAAGTGGCTCACCCGACGTATCGAGATAAATGATTGCTTCGTTTCGTTCCCAATAAACAAAAACTGCCGCGCCAATGTTTTCACGCCCCGAATCAGGCCGCCGCGCACACTTATTACGCATCCGGTCCGCAATCGCATCCTTCGTGTACAAAGCCGGAAGACGCGTATCGCGCACGCTATAATTATGCACAATCGACGACACCGAAAAATATCCATCTGGATCGAGAATGTTTTCCCAATCAATGGACAACACCGATTCATACAAATCACGAATGTTATAACAGTCCGTGCGAAGTAACGGAACCAACACGCGATGAGCCGTACGCAACTTCAAATTGAGGCGCATCACATCGCGCATGTCACCACGCACGACAACTGTATTCTCCGTTACCTCAATTGGCTTGTAGCCAAGTTCAATAACTTCCTTCTCCGTCCACTTCGACAATTCCTTCGCACACGAAAGAATGATTGGATAATCCTTGTCCGTCCAAATTTTCATGAGTCTACCTTTTTACTTTCTCTCTGAATCTTCAGTAACCGCGGCACTTTTTATTGTCCACAATCACTTACGAAATACGAAGCGGCATCACAACATACAAGAATGCAATCGAACACTTAATCATCGCAGGCGATTTACCATCATTGAACTCAATCGTGATTTCATCATCATCAATTGCCTTCAATGGTTCCATCAAGAAATTCTGATCAAAAAGAATCTCCGTCTTCTCGCCCGCATACTTGATTGGCACTTCATCCTTCGCTTCGCCAATTTCGCTCGCGGCACTTGTCACCGTCAAACGATTGCCATCAAAAATCAGTTTCGTCGAATGCGCTTCGTCCATCATAATCACGCTCGCACGATCAAGTGCATTAATCAAAAGCTGACGATCCACCGTCACCTTCTCCTTGCACTCACCCGGAATCACCTGCGTGTAATTCGGATACACTTCGTCCACCAACTTGGAAAGAACGCGCGTGCCACCAAACTCAAAACAAATCTTCGCATCTTGCGCCTTAATCACAACCTCGCCTTCACCCGACAACGAACGCAACAATTCCTGCACCGTCTTCGAAGGAAGAATGTAATCCTTATTGTAATTCGTCGGAAATTCAAATTCGTTTTCAACCATCGCCAAGCGCCGACCATCCGTCGCCACCATCGTAAGCTTACCATCCTTGAAGCTCATCAAAACGCCCTTCAACGTCCGCCGCGTATCATCCTGGCTCGCCGCATATTGCGTCTTACGGAACATCTCATAAAGTGCCGCACGCGAAAGCGTGTATTCATTCGAATCATTTTCAATTTCAAAGAGCGGAAAATCTGCCGCGCTCTTACCCACAATCCGGAAAATCGACGAACCCGCAAGAAGCTTGCCCTTCTCCTGTTCATCCACCTCAACTTCAATCACACCCTCCGGCGCCTTCATCACAGAATTCGCCAAAAGTTTCACAGGCAACGTCGAACGCCCAGCTTCCTTCACTTCACATTTCACAGAACAGACAATTGACAAATCTAAGTCTGTCGTCGTCAATTTAAGGTCTTCGCCATCCGCCTCCAGCAGAACATTCTGCAAGATCGGATAGGCGCTCTTGGTGGCCACAATGTTCTGGACCGCCTTCAAACCCTCAATAAACGTGGACCGCACGATGTTGAACTTCATTTACTTTGCTCCTTCTTGTTGTACTAAATTTTGACTTCGTTTAACCTTCTACAGGTGAGTGACGTATATTATACCATATTAGAGTGATAAAATAAAGTATATATTTAACATTATTATTAAGGATGTTGATAGTGTCGATAACTCCCAGCACCCCAATCTTTCCGCACTCCGCGGCACTTTTTCGTGTTGACTTCCTCTCGATTCTTTTCTGAACAACTTATCATAACTCGGTTCTCCTGTTCATTCATGTCTATAACTGACCTTCTTATCTACACCTTATCAATCAATTGTATCCGACATACTGTAGCCCAATTCAGCGATGATCTTCTCCAATTCGTTCTTCAATTCGTCCTCAACATCCAGCCTCTTCTTAATCGTTTTGACCCCATGCAAAATCGTGGCATGCGACTTTTCAAATTTTGCCGCGATCTCAACCAAACTCTTCGACGTGAATTTCTTGGCAATGTACATCGCTAACTGCCGCGGCGTCACAAGCGATGATGTACGCTCTGCCGACAACAATTGCGTCAATGAAATATGATAAAACGCCGCGACCACCGATTGAATCTTTTCGATCGTGATGTTCTTCTGCGTCTTTTCCTTCTCAATGAAATCACGTAAGAGATGCGTCAGAGTATCTTCATTAATAGGAATCGTCGCATCCATCTTCATCATCACATTTACTTTGGAAAGCGCACCTTCCATCGCACGCACATGGCTCTTAATCTTTTGTGCAATGAATTTCAACGTTTCATCACTCATCGTCGGATGAATTGATTCCGCCTTCTTCCGTAAAATCGCCAGCCGCGTTTCATAGCTTGGCAATTCAATCTCTTGCAACATGCCACCTTCAAATCGTGAAATCAATCGCGCTTCCATCTGCGGCATATTCTTAGGCGCCACATCCGAAGTCATCACAATCTGTTTTCTCTTACTTGTCAAGGCATTGAACGTGTTAAAGAATTCCTCTTGGCAGAGTTTACCTTTCTGCAAGAATTGAACGTCGTCCACCAGCAAGACATCTACCTTCCGATACTTCTCACGAAACGATTCAATCAAACCCGCCTTCAACGTGTTCACATACTCATTCAAAAATTCTTCCGCCGTCAAATAACAAACTCTCAACCGCGGGTTCTTCCGCAAAATCTCATTTCCAATCGATTGCATCAAGTGCGTCTTACCAAGCCCCGTCCCACCATAAATAAAAAGCGGGTTGTAACTCTTCTCGCCTGGATGCTCCGCGGCACCTTTCGCCGCTGCATACGCCCATGAATTCGATGGACCCGTCACAAACTCCTCAAACGTGTAACTTTCCGTCAACGGCATCGTCGAAACATACTTTTCTTCTTCCTGTTTCTTCACCACCTTCACCGGTTGAACTGGCTCAACGATCTTAATCGTTTGCTCAATATCCTTGTCCGCCAAAAATTCAACTTGCACATCTTCTGGAGCCCCCAACACCACCAGCGACCCCCTCAGCTGCGCCGCATACTTCCGCGACAAAACATCCACCGCAAAATCATTCAATGTGTAAATCTCAAGCGTCCCCTCGCGCGGAATCACCTTCGTGATCATATCAAAATGACGCTCCGCCTGAGAACGCTCCTCAGGCGTGCGCAATGACATGAGAAACATGCCCTTCGCACGTTCCCACATATCCAACGATATCTTCTCGTCGCTCATTTTATGTCTCTTCTACTATCTCTAAAACCTATTTTCTCTTAGACGCCGTATAATATACCATATTTTCGACCAAATTTCCAGCACGAACTATCTTCAAATGTCAACCAGTTATCAACATTCCCTGTTGATAACTTCCAACGAAAGAAGATGATCGCGGCACTTCTATTTCATCAAGTTCAATAAAGTTGGACCGCAGGCGCGGCAGAATTTGTTAAAGAAATGTTCTAAAAAGTGCCGCGAGCGCGGCAGTTTTGCCGCGATAAAGCAGAAACATGAAATTTCCACTTGCATTGGAAGGGATAAATATGGTATAATATGCACTGCTTTCGAGATACGGGGTTGTGGCGCAATTGGTTAGCGCACTGGACTGTCGATCCGGGGGTTGCGGGTTCGAGCCCCGTCGACCCCGCCATTTCGAAGAGCATACGGACTGCCTCGTGGTGTAATGGTAGCACAGCAGATTCTGATTCTGCTTGTTGGGGTTCGAGTCCCTGCGAGGCAACCATTACGAATCCCCTATCCGAAGCCACGAATCACACAACGAAGAAAGGCGTATCACTCCATGAAGAAGGTTCAATTGAACAGTCAAGAAGGTCGTTTCCAACCGCGCCGCGGCAAAAGTACCGCGGTACTTTGCGCAAACCACCGCGGTACTTTAACA
>CAVGIZ010000117.1:0-8045 GCA_963629255.1 Anaerovoracaceae bacterium | reverse complement strand
GGGCTAACATTAGGTAAAAGGGGTAGTCTTTTTGCCAAAAAGGGTAGGCCTTTTTGCCAAAAAGGGTAGGTCTTTTTCGTGAAAAGGGTAGGCCTTTTTGCTAAATGCACTTGACGTCTGGGCTGAAATATGGTATACAATGTCCTAATTAGCTAGAAATAGCGGAAAGGTTAGAGATTATGTTGTATTTAGATTATAGCGCGAAAGCGATGAAAAAAGGTGGCAAGACGCCAGCGTATCGGCTGGTGCCGAAGCTTCGGGCGACGAAGCCGAGCGCGGCAGTTTTTGCTGGAGGTGGTGAGTACGAAGGAGTTTTTGACGGAGTTGAAGTGGCCCGCGGCACTTAGCGGGATTGTGGATGGGGTTTGGCAGACGAGGCGCAGGAAGTTGACGCTGGTGGGAAAGGAGGTTTGAGACGATGGCGCGGCGGTTTTTTGGGGGAAAGTGGGGGTATGAAAAAAGTTGAAAATACCCCCTTGTAATCTGTCGCAGAATATGGTATAATATACGCCGTTTTCCACCTGCTCGGGTGGTGAAATTGGCAGACACGCATGCTTGAGGTGCATGTGGAGAGATCCTTGCGGGTTCGAGTCCCGCCCCGAGCACCATTCAATTCATAACGGCGGTTATTGAAAAGAGATAAATTTCCCTCTTGAGATGTGCGCTAAAATATGGTATAATACATATCCTCTATGAACAAGATTCTGAAAAAGAGGCAACTTTCCTCGAATGTGTATCGCATCGAGGTTGAAGCACCGCTTGTGGCGCGCGAGCGCAAGGCGGGTCAATTCATCATTTTGATGGTGGATGGCGAGTATGGCGAGCGGATTCCGCTGACGATTGCGGATGCGGATCCGGTGGCTGGGACGATTACGCTGATTTACCAGACGGTTGGCGCGACGACGATGAAGTTGGCGCAGCTTGGGGAAGGCGATTCGATCGCGGCACTTTTGGGGCCATTGGGGCGGCCGACGTCGATTCGCGGCGAGAATGGTGAGGCGCCTGGTCGCGTGGTGTGTGTGGGCGGTGGCATTGGTGTTGCGCCGATGCATCCGATTGCGCAGGCGTTGAAGGCGGCGGGTAATGATGTGACGATTATTATGGGTGCGCGCAATAAGGACCTTTTCGTGATGGAAGAGGAGATGCGTGCGATTGCGGGTGACAAGTTGATTCTGATGACGGACGATGGGACGTCGGGGCGCAAGGGGCTTGTGACGGAGCCGTTGAAGGAGTTGTGCGAGGCGGGTGCGGTTGATGAAGTGATTGCGATTGGGCCGCCTGTGATGATGAAGTTTTGCGCGCTGACGACGAAGCCTTACAATGTGCACACGACGGTGTCGCTCAATACGATTATGATTGACGGCACGGGGATGTGCGGTGGGTGCCGCGTGACGGTTGGTGGCCAGACGAAGTTCGTCTGTGTGGACGGACCGGAATTTGACGCGCATCAAGTTGATTGGGATCAAATGACAAAACGAATGGGGTCGTTCAAGCCGCAGGAAGCGGCGGCGAAAGAGCACCTTTGCAAAGCAGGGATTTTTACGAAATGACACCGAAAGAGAAGATGGCAATTCCACCGCAAGCGATGCCGGAGCAAGAGCCGAGCGTGCGTGCGCATAATATGAACGAAGTCGCGCTGGGCTACACGGCCGAGCAGGCGAAAACGGAAGCGAGCCGGTGCTTGAATTGCGCGACGAAGCCGTGCATGCAAGGGTGCCCAGTGGCGATCAACATTCCGGGCTTTTTGGCGAAGGCGGCGGAAGGTGATTTTGCGGGGGCGCTCAAGATTATTCGCGAGACGTCGCTTCTTCCGGCGGTGTGTGGTCGCGTGTGCCCACAGGAGAAGCAGTGCCAGAAGTTTTGCACGGTTGGCAAGATTTTGAAGGACGTGGATAAGGCTGTGGCGATTGGGCGCGTGGAACGTTTTTGCGCGGACAAGGCGCGGCAGGATGAGGCGAAGGGAAGTGCCGCGGAAGAGGCGGTTTCGATTGCGCCGACGGGGAAGAAGGTTGCGGTGATTGGGTCGGGCCCGGCGTCGATTACGGTGGCGGCGGATTGTGCGCGGTCGGGGCATGCGGTGACGATGTTTGAGGCGTTTCACAAGCCGGGCGGGGTGCTTGTTTATGGCATTCCGGAGTTCCGTTTGCCGAAGGCGATTGTGCAACATGAGATTGATGGTTTGAAGAAGCTGGGCGTGAAGCTGGAGACGAATTTCGTTGTGGGGCGCACGCGCAAGTTGACGGACCTGATGGAGAAGGATGGATTTGACGCGGTGTTTGTTGGCACGGGCGCGGGCTTGCCGAAGTTCATGGGAATTGAAGGCGAGAATTTGACGGGCGTCTTTAGTGCGAATGAATATCTGACGCGTGCGAATTTGATGAAGGCGTATGACGAGGCACATGCGGATACGCCGTATTGGCACGGCAAGAAGGTCGCGGTTTTGGGCGGCGGGAATGTCGCGATGGATGCGAGCCGTATGGCTTTGCGTTTGGGTGCGGAGAAGGTGTACCTTGTGTATCGTCGCAGCGAGGCGGAGATGCCGGCGCGAATTGAAGAGGTGCATCACGCCAAGCAAGAGGGCGTGGAGTTCCGCGTGTTGCAGAATGCGAAGCGCGTTTTGGGCGATGAGGCTGGGCATGTCGCGGGGCTTGAGTGCTTGCGGTATGAATTGGGTGAGCCGGATGCGTCGGGGCGGCGGTCGCCAGTCGCGATTGAGGGCAGCGAGTTTGTCCTCGATGTGGATACGGTGGTTGTGGCCGTGGGCAATGCGTCGAACCCACTGATTCCTGCGACGACAGAAGGCTTGGAAGTCAATAAGCGCGGCAACATCGTTGTGAATCCAGAGACGAATGCGACGAGCATTCCGGGCGTGTTTGCGGGTGGCGATATTGTTTTGGGCGCGGCGACGGTGATTCTCGCGATGGGCGAGGGACGGCGCGCGGCCAAAGGCATCAACGCGTATCTTGCGAATAAGTAAGGGCGGTTATGGCTTCGCATCCGGACTTTCCCGTAATCGACGCGCATGTCCATTTGTACCCGGACACGTTGGCGCCGAAGGTGACGCCGGTGCTGGCCGCTCGCTTTGGCAATCCGCCGTCGTTTGATGGAACGGTGGCGGGTTGCGCGGCAAAAGATGAAGAGGCGCAAATTGCGTTTTCATTGAATTTGCCGGTTGCGACCAAGCCCGATCATGTGGGGCACACGAATGATTTTTGGGCGGCGTATGCGACGGAGAAAAGTGCCGCGGCGCGGGTGAGGTCGTTTGCGTGTTTGCATCCGCTGGTTGAGGATAAGCCAGCCGAAGTTGAACGCATTGCGAAGCTTGGGTTCCGCGGCATTAAGTTTCATCCAGAATATCAGGTCTTTCGATTCAATGACAAGGTGATGGATGATACGTGGGCGGCGATGAGCGAGCTGGGGTTGATTGCGTATTTGCATGCGGGCGGCGAGAGAGTTTTTGCCGCGCCGTATCATTCGTCGCCGACTGAGATTCGTCAGCTGCACCGGCGCTTTCCGAAGCTCATTATTGCCGCGGCACATTTGGGTGGATTCGGGATGTGGGATGAGAGCGAGGGCGTGCTGATGGGTGAAGATATTTATCTTGATTTGTCCCATACCTTCTTCTGGATGGATGAAGGGCAAATCTTGCGGATGATTCGAGCGCATGGGGCGCGGCGGATTTTGTTCGGGACGGATGCGCCGTGGCAAGATCCAGCCGAGGTTCTGGAAGCCTTTTTGAAATTGCCGCTTACGGAAGAAGACCGCCGCGCGATTTGTCACGATAACATCGCGGCACTTTTGGCTTAGCGGGCGTCAAGATCCATCATATGATCAAAGCCTGGCGGGACGTGATCCGCACGATGGGCAATGCAAATCGCCGTCGTCTCAGGATGCGCATTGAGCCACGCGGTTACATGTTGTAAAAGGCGTTTGGCGTCGGGCGCATTCATGTTGAGGCAAGGTTCATCGAGGAGCAGCAAATCTGGCTCAGCGGCGAGAGCTTCTTCCACAAGTTGTTTGGGGCCTTTGCCGAGGTAGGTTTGCATTTCAGGGCTGACGGCACCGATGCGAGAACGAATTTTACGAAGCTCAAATCCAGGCTGCCGCGGCTGACCAAAGACGGTCACTTCGTTTGCATAACCGAGCGGACTATCGCCCGTAATGAGCGCGAGAAGGGTGGTCTTGCCACTTCCGTTTTGGCCTTTGAGAACCCAATGTTCACCGCGGCGAATTGTCCAGTTGAAGTTCTTGAAAAGCGTGCGGCGTCCAAAGCGGATATTGATGTTTTTGAGGTCAATGATGATAGGCGCATCCGTGGCAGATTTTTTGCCGCGGCCTTTTTTCTTGGGCTTGATTTTGGGTGTGGTATCTTTTTTGTGGCCGCCGAAAGAAGTGGGCAATTCATCGCGGGCGCGAACACGAATTTCAATCTCGATGCCATCGCGCGAGAGTGCGCTGACAATTTTTTTGAAGTGCTCGCGGCGTGTTGGATCAAGCCCCGCCATTGGGTCATCGAGGATCAATTTCTTTGGATTCTTGAGGAGAGCACGCGCGAAAAGGACGCGGCGCATTTCGCCGTTGGAAAGTGAGACGAAGGCGCGCGGCAAAAGTTCTTTGAGCTCAAGCAGGCGCGTCACTTTTGCGAGGCGTTCGCGGAAGGCGTGGCGTTCGGCGCGGCGATTGACACCGACCTCAAACGGGCAAATATCAAAGACTTCATTGAAGGAAAGATATTCGCGCACGCTTTGGCCATCTTCCGAATAGTAACGCCCTTGCAACCAGCCTTCGCCCGCGTTCGCGGCATCTTGTTGTTGGGTGAAAGAAAGGTAGGCGACCGAATCATCGTCCGCGGCAAATTCTTCGTTTGCGATTTGATTGGGAATGGAATTTTTCTTTTTCATTTTTAGGAGAGAATTGAATGTGCGAGCGTGAGGCACCAGACACGTTTGGCGCCGGCCGCCTTGAGAGCGCGGGCGCATTCTGAAAGCGTGGAGCCCGTCGTTAAAACATCATCGATTACGAGCACGGTGAGCCCTTCAACACGTTCTGAATGCCGCACACAAAAAGTATCAATCGCATTTTTGCGCCGCTCCTCGGCCGTGAGATGGCTTTGCCGTTTGGGGTGCCCTTTGCGCCGCAGGATGGATGCGCTATATGGGCGGCCAATCAATTTTGCCAGGGGCTTGGCGAGGTATTCGCATTGGTTGTAGCCGCGGTCCATGCGATGGAAAAGCGTGCTGGGCATGGGGAGAACGAGGTCAATCGCCGCGACTTGAAAACGCACGATGAGCGCGGCATAAAGCCAAGCAACCAAATCATTCGTCAGCCACAAATGGCGATTGAATTTGTAATCAAGAATCAAGCGCCGCGCAGCACCTTCAAAACGCATCAAACTTCCCACACGATCAAACACGGGGCGCGTCGCCGGCGCGGCACATTCCTCACACAAAAAATCGCAGTCAAGCCCATCCACCGCGCGCCCACAAATGGAACAACATCCCACTTGCTGGACAAATGGGATGTGCTCAAGACACGCCGTGCAGACATGCCGCCCCGGCTGTTCAACCGGCCCGCCACAAATTTCACATGTGCGCGGCCAGATGAAATCAAAACAGCTTTGAAGGATATTCACCCGCATCCACGAGCTTGCGAATTTCATTCACCACGAACGGCTTGTCCTCGCGATACGTGACGCCAAACCAGCTTGATTCGGTCGGCAACACTTTGCACGTAGCCTTGCCCTCGTGGATGAGTTCATCCACCACAAACGGAATATACCATTCGCTCTTTTCCTTCGCGCCATTTTCCGCCAGCCACGCCGGGAAGCGCGCCTCAAGCGCGGCAAAAAGTTCCGGCGTGAAGCCCCACAAGTTCATCGAGACAAGCTCCTTCGCCGTCAGCTTCACCGGCGCATCTGGATTCTCACGATTCTCCGCGCCTTCCGCCGTGCGCACAATCTTCGTCATTTCGGTGACGCCCTTCAACGTGCCATCCGCCGCGACATCGCAAATGCCACGCGCGACCGACCCATTCTCGCTGAGCGTCAACGCCAGCTTGTACCCCACCATCGCGAAATGCATCGGCTCGGTCGAGGACAAAAATGCCGCGAGCTTCGCAAACGCATCGCGCCCATAGAAGTCATCCGCATTGATCACAGCGAACGGTTCCTTGACGATGTTGCGCGCGGCCCGCGTCGCATGTGCCGTGCCCCAAGGTTTCGTGCGCCCCGCCGGCACCGTGTAAGGCGCAGGCAAATCGTTGATGTCCTGGAAGCAGTATTCAACTGGCACAAGCCCCTCGTACTTCTTGCCAACCTTCTCCTTGAACTCCGCCTCAAAGTCGTGACGAATAATGAAAACGACCTTGCCAAATCCGCCGCGCACCGCGTCAAATACGGAGTAGTCCAAAATCGCTTCGCCCGAAGGCCCGACCGGATCCACTTGCTTGAGCCCACCATAACGCGAGCCCATGCCCGCCGCCAAAACAACCAATGTAGGTTTCATACTTCTGCTTCTTTCTATTGAATGAGATGTTCCAAAATTATTCTTTCGTCGTCTTCTGAACAACGCTCGTGCACGCCTTCAAAATCCCCGCGACATCCGCCAAGTTCGACGGAATAATCATCGAGTTATTGGTCTTCGCAAGATTGCCAAACTGCGTCAAATAAAGCTGGGCGAGCTGCATATTGACGGACTCAATGCCGCCCTTGCCATCAATGGCCGCGGCCACCTTTTCAATACCCGTCGCCTGCGCTTCGGCAACAAGCAGAATTTCCTTCGCCTTGCCTTCCGCCTCATTAATCCGCCGCGCTCTCTCACCTTCCGACAGCGCAATCGCTTGCTGCCTCTCGCCCTCCGCACGATTGATCTTGGACTGACGTTCACCTTCCGATTCCGCAATCATCGCACGCTTCTCACGTTCCGCGCGCATCTGCTTTTCCATCGCGTCACGAATCGTCTGCGGCGGCGTGATGTTCTTAATCTCATACCGCGTCACTTTAATGCCCCACGGGTCACTCGCCTTATCCACCGCCGCCACAATCGCCGCGTTGATGGACGTACGCTCCTCAAACGAACGGTCCAAATCAAGCTTACCCATTTCCGAACGCATCGTCGTCTGCGCCAGCTGCGTCGTCGCGAAGAGGTAATTCCCAATGCCATAACTCGCCTTCGCCGCGTCCATCACCTGCATGTACAAAATGCCATCAACATCCACCGTGATGTTATCGCGCGTGATGCACTGTTGCGGCGGCACATCAATCGCCTGTTCCTTCAGCGTGTGCTTGTACGCAATCCGATCAAAGAACGGAATCAAAATGTGAAAGCCCGCATCCAGCGTACACCGATATTTGCCGAGTCGCTCGACAATGTACGCCGCCTTCTGCGGCACAATCACCGCCGTCTTGATAATGGCCACGAGCACAATAATGGCTACGATGCCAAAAAAGATAAGTCCACCACTCATACGTTTGTTCCTTTATTTGACGTTTATTTTTAGTTCATTTGCCTGGACCACCCAAGCACCGCATATTATACCATATTCCGCGTCAGTTTTCAAGGCGTCCGCGGCACTTTTTTGAGAAATAAAAAAAGTTGAAAATACCCCCTTGACGAACAGGGTCAAAATATGGTATAATATACGCACTTTTCCGTTTTGGGCGATTAGCTCAGTTGGTTAGAGCATTACCTTCACACGGTAGGGGTCACTGGTTCGAGTCCAGTATCGCCCACCAAAACGAAAAGAGCTTTTTCCACCCCTTTGTTTTGTTGGACGATGAAACCTTTTCGCCATCTCGCTTCGTCGTCATACATAAATTCAATTGTCAAAGATCAATGCTGTAACCAGCTTCTAATCCACTTTTCATGAAAAGTGGATTGGCCTCATTCCAAACTACATCGCGGCGCCTCCTTTCATCGCGTCAAGCGCCTTCTCGCGCTCGTCCTTCGAAAGCTTGTTCCACGCCAAAACCTCGTCCAAATACCGCTGGACGTCCTTGCACTCAGCCTCCGTCGGCTCGTTCGCATCGTTGCGGAACTTGGCTTCCT
>CAVGIZ010000116.1:0-8049 GCA_963629255.1 Anaerovoracaceae bacterium | reverse complement strand
TGGTCAAGCTGTGCTTGACCAAATTTGTTCTGTGCGCCAAGCGCAAGCTTGGCGTTTTCTCACCCCTCAAATTGGTCGCGCCCCTGGCTTTCTTTGGTCCAATCCCAGCCTCTCTTTGGTACGTTTCAGGCTTGTCTTTGGGAAAACCACCGGTGACTTTTTAAAAAACCACGGGTGACTTTTCTTAAAACCACCGGTGACTTTTTGCAAAACCACAGGTGGTTTTATCCAAGAACCCCCTGAACCGCACCATAAAAGCCCCCTTCCCGAACCAAAGAAACCCCCTCCCTTGACCATTTTCTCCCCTTGAAATCTGTCGCGGCACAAGGAGAAATTAAACGTTTCGTCCGTCTAAATAATCCCTTAAATAGGAACAAACACTTGAAAGATGCTCCACAAGCTTGGAATCGTAATGCCCTTCCAAGTACGGAATGATTTCGTGACGAATCAAGTTACGTTCAATGGACGTGTCATCATTTGAGGCGTCCTCGCACCAAGTTTCGTGATACTTCTCGAGATAGGCTTTGAGCTCCGCATCGCGGCAGCCAAGGAGAGGACGCACAAAGCGGATGTCGCCAACTTGGGAGCGTGGGCGAATGCCGGAAAGTCCTTCGGGGCCTGACGCGCGGCGGAGGCGCATGATGAATGTTTCGGCGACGTCGTCCGCATGATGGCCTGTCGCGATTGCGTCCAATTTGAGCGTGCGCATACACTTCGAAAAGAAAGCGAGGCGAACGCGGCGCGCGGCCATTTCAAGTGATTCGCCTTTGCCGCGGACGATGTGCGCGTGGGTGCCGCGGAATGGTATGCCGAGGCGCCCCGCCAGATTGCGGACGAAGCGATATTCCGCTTTTGATTCTTTGCGAAGCCCGTGGTCGACATGAAGGATGACGAAGCGTTCCGCGGCATTTTTCTTCTTGCCACCCTTCGTGAGGAGGAACGCGAGTGCGACGGAATCAGAGCCACCGCTCACGGCGAGCCCGATGCGTCCAGGAGGAAGGATGGCGCGGTTGATATGCATAGTGTGCCGCGACTTTCGTTAGGGAAGGATGCGTCCTTCGAAGTTTTCCGCCAAGCGTACAAGAAGTGCCGCGGCCGAGAAACCCGCACCAAAGCCCGCCAAAAGCGCGCGGCCATTGGTCGGATGTGCCGCGAGCGCAAGCGGAATGGAGCACGAGCCAGGATTCGCAAATTCGCTGCCGCACGTGAGGAGTTTATCTTCAACGCCGAGGGCTTTCGCGAGCTGGCGCACCATATACATGTTGGCTTGGTGCGGAATGAAATGATCGTAGGCCGTGCCAAAGGGGCGAAGGAATTTGACGACGTCCGTCGCGGCAAAAGCAAAGACCTTGAATCCGTCCATGCAAATGGGCCCCGCGGCAGAACAAGTCAACGCATCGGATTGACGCGAATAGAAAGCCGCGGCAGAAAGTTCGCCATGGCCAGATGAAACAATCGTCGCCGTCGCCGCATCGGAAAAAAGTGCCGCGGTGCCAGGCTCGGCGCCGTCGAGGAAAGGTGATTGCACATCGCCATTGACGACGAGAACCGCGCGATTGGAATCGGCCGCAAGGCGTCCCGCAAGATAGACCGCGTAAGGATACGCGCTGCACGCCATTTGAATGTCGAACGCCGCCGTTTCAGATGGAAGGCCCAACGCGGAGGCAATGCGCACAGCAATCGATGGAAAGCGATTGGGGCCTGTCGTGGTTGCCACAATGACGCCCGCGAGGCGATCCTTGAGCGCAAGTGAATCCACACAAGATGTGGCCGCGCGAAGCATGAGGTCTTCAAGCGTGGTGCCAGGCGCAACGATGCGCCGTGTAGCAAAGCCAGTCGCGGCAATCACTTCGGGCTTGACGGTTGTGGAGTTATCTAGCGTCACTTCGCCAAGGGCCGCCGTGACGCGTTCAAGCACAACTTCGGGGCACGTCATCATATCAAATCAACACGTCGTCAAGGTCGGGAATGCGCGAAGCCAAGTAGGCGCGGCAAGCCTCGTAAATTTCTTTCGCGGGCTTATCCGCATCCATGCCAAGCGCAAAGGCCGCGTAGTTAGCGAGGTCCGCGCGCGTCAGGCGACGCAACACATTCGACATGACAGGAATGTAAGTCGCCGACATCGAAAGAACATCCACGCCCATGCCCGCCCAAAGCACCCCCACAACTGGATCGGACGCGCTTTCGCCGCAGACGCTGACAGGGATGTTATACTTTTCTGCCGCGGCAATGGTGCGCCGAACGAGTTCGAGAACGGCCGGATTCATAGGCTGGTAAAGGTGCGCGACCGATTCATTTCCGCGGTCCGCCGCCATTGTGTATTGCACCAAATCGTTCGTACCAATCGAGAAGAAATCGACGTGGCGCGCAAGCGCATCCGCATTAAGTGCCGCGGCGGGGACTTCAATCATCGCGCCGACTTTGAGGTTCTTATCGTAAGCAATGTTCGCAGCGTCGAGCTCCTGTTTGGCGCCCGCCAAAATTGCCGCGGCCTCGGTCAGCTCTTCCACACAGCTCACCATCGGGTGCATCATGTGGACGTGGCCAAACGCGGACGCGCGTAAGATGGCGCGCAGTTGCGTGCGGAAGATATCCGGATGCGACAGCAAAAAGCGAATCGAACGATTGCCCAGGAAAGGATTGGCCTCGTGCGAAGAAATGCCACGCATCATTTTGTCGCCGCCGATATCGAGCGTGCGAATCGTAACCGTTGCGTCCGGGACGAGCGATTCGGCAAAGTGGACGGCGCTCTTATAAGCTGTAAATTGTTCGTCTTCGGTGGGCTCGCGTTCATTGTTGAGCCAAAGGTATTCACTGCGGTAAAGTCCAATGCCACGCGCGCCAAACGCCTTCACGCCCGCGACAGGAACGCCTGGATGCACATTTGCAAAGATGCTCAACTTGCCACCATCGGCGAGCGTGCCTGCGGGCGGCCCTTCTGCCGCGGCATCTGAATGTTCTTGTTGACGTTTGACAAGCGTCGCGAATTCTTGAATCGTGCGTTCGTCAGGATTGACCGTCACCGCGCCATTTGTGCCGTCAAGAAGAATCGTCATGCCTGGCCGCACGCGCTCGGTAATGTCGCCCACACCCGTCACGGCTGGAATGCCCATCGCACGCGCCAAAAGCGCCACGTGACTCGTCGTCGACCCACCATTCGTCGCAAACCCAAGCACACATTCGCGCGGCAGTTGCACCGTCTCCGATGGCGTCAAATCATCCGCGACAATAATGGACGGAACTTTCAACTCGGTCAGCGGGGATTGCACCGTTCCCAAAAACGCATGGAACAAGCGCCGCTCGATGTCATCCAAATCGCGCACTCTTTCGCGGAAGTAGGGGTCATTCATCCGCGCAAATCGTTCGCGATATTTCGCCACTGTCGTCTTGACGGCCGCCTCCGCATTGATGTGATCCACCGCGATGTGGCGTTCTATTTCCGTCACCATCGAGGGGTCCTCAAGAATCATCAAATGACACTCAAAGACGCGCACATCCTCGCGCCCCGCACGTTCACGAAGCGCCGCGATAATGCCTTCCAAATCTCGCTTGACCGTCGCAACCGCTCGCCGCAATCGCTCAAGCTCCGCCTCTTCATCGCCAATGGCAACGGCGTACTCGGGGATATGGATCTCTCCATCTCCTCGGTAGAGAAACACCGGTCCAAGCGCAAATCCGCGTGCCGTCGCTAATCCCGCAACCGTCAACATAACGTCGACTTACTGTTCGTCCGGAATATCAAACTTGCGCGCGACGAGCGCTTCCAACTCTTCGATGACGTCCTTCGCCTGTGGCCCCGTCGCCGTCACTTTGAGGACGGCGCCATGCCCCGCCTCCAGCGTCATCAAAGCCATGATGGACTTGCCGGACACAACCGTCCCGTCCTTCTCGACCGTGACATCCGCGTCATAGCGGCTCGCGACCTTCGCGAAAAGCCCCGCCGGCCGCACATGCATCCCATAGCGGTTGGCGAGCGTCAACTCTTTCGTGATTGTATCTGCCATTTACTTTTTGCCCCTTTCCTATTTCCTCTTTTTGTCCGCGCGTTGGCGCAGACGTTCCGATAAATCTTCAACCGGGTCATAGCCCGTCATAATCAACTTCTGTTGCTGGGCGGCCGTCTCCACAAGGTTCACAAGGTCGCGCCCTTCCGAAACCGGAATGATGATGTTGGGAATGTCCACACCCAAAATCGTCCGCACGCGCCGCGTCTGCCCCACGCGATCAATCTCGCCCACCACATCCTTCAAACGCTTAAACGTAATCACCAGCTGCAACCGCTTCTCACCACGCACCGCCCCAATCCCAAATATACTCGGCACATGCAAAATCCCAATCCCGCGTATCTCCATAAAGCCCACCGTCGAATCCGACGCCGAACCATACAACACGCCACTATCCGCCCCGCGCCGAATGCACGTCAAATCATCCGCCACCAACGCATACCCGCGGCGAATCAGCCCCAGCGCCGTCTCCGACTTCCCAAGCCCCGGGTCGCCTTCAAACATCACCCCAAGCCCGCACACCTCAACCATCGTCCCATAAATTGACGTCCGCGGCGCACTCAAGCGCTCCAACACGAAAGCGCACTTGCGCGCAAAATCTCGCGTCTTCAACGTCGACACCAACAACACCGCACCCGTCTTTTCAAAGAGATCCACTTCGTCCTTCAGCGGCTTCGAACCGTTCGTAATCACAAAGCAAAACGCCTTCAATTCAAAAAGTGCCGCGAGCCGCGCCAGCCGCGTCGCATCATCCAGCGACCGCAAATACGCCAAGTCCGCCTTGCCCAAAAGCTGCAACCGCTTCCAAGCAAAATGCTCATAAAAACCCGTGAGCGCGAGGCCCGGACGATTCACGATTGGTTCCTCAATCTTTCGCCCAAGATTCTTCCCGCCAGCCACAAGCTCCAGTCCAAGCTCCACCCGCCCGGCTTCATAGAAGTCGGCTACGGTGAAGTCCGTCCCTTCAGCATTGCGTCCTTTTGGTACCTCGCGCATCGCGGCGTTTTTCCTTCTCGCTTTCGCGTTCCTTAGTTCTTGACCGAGGCCGCGCGCTGCTTGCGCACCGTCCCCTTACGCGCCTTCACGCGCATCCGCAGCAACTGCCGCTCCGCACGCGCCGCCGCCGTGTCAATCACGCTCTTCGCGCTCTCCGAAAACTCCTTCGCACCAACCGCCGTCTCGCCCAAGCGGTTCGCCACGACTTCCGCCATGTACATGTGCTTCTTGACATCGACGTCGATCACAATCGTCACCTTCGTCACTTTCGGAAAACGTTCCGCAAGCTTCGCCATGCGCGTTTCCGCATATTCCTTAAGCGACTCAATCCGCACATCGCTGTGCCGCATCGTTACTTCAATACTCATCTTTAGTCCTCCTTCATTTTTAGTTGTAGGTTTATGTTCAAAATCTGTTTCTCCTTACATCCGGAACGCCTCGCCCAAATACCGCTCGCGCACCTCCGGATCATTCACCAATTCTGCCGCGGTCCCCGCCTTCAACAATTGCCCATTGTACACCATGTACGCACGGTCCACCACAGACAACGTCTCTCTCACATTGTGGTCCGTAATAATAATCCCAAGCCCCTGCCCCGCCAGCTTCCGCACAATGTCCTGTATCTCATTCACGCTCAACGGGTCCACACCCGCAAACGGCTCGTCCAACATCAAAATCGACGGGTTCCTCACAAGCGAGCGCGCAATCTCCAACTTCCGCCGCTCCCCGCCCGAAAGCGTATACGCCGGCTGCTTCGCCACCTTCATCAAATCAAATGGCGCCAGCAACTCCTCCGCCCTCTTCGCACGCTCCTTGCGCCCCATCGGCAACGTCTCCAAAATCGCCATCACGTTGTCCCACACCGACAGCTTCCGGAAAATGCTCGGCTCCTGCGCCAAATACCCAAGCCCATTGCGCGCCCGCATATAAACAGGCATCGCCGTCAAATCTTTGCCGCGGAACACCACCTTCCCGCCATCCGGCTTCACCAGCCCCACAATCATATAAAACGTCGTCGTCTTCCCCGCACCGTTCGGCCCCAACAGCCCCACAATCTCGCCGCAGTTCACCTCCATCGACATCCCATTCACAACCGTCCGGTCCCCATACACCTTCACAAGCCCCGTCGCAACCAAATCCGCACCCCGCGGCACTCCTGCCGCGGCACTCGCGCCCTTCTCCTTGGCCATCTCCGCCATCGCTCCAAATACCGGATCGTCCGTCATTTCACAACTCCTTTCGGCAGCTCCAAGCCCTTCGTCTCCAACGTAATACACGAATCCTTCACTTCAACCTGCTCGCTCTCAAACCAAAACCGAATCCGCCGCCCTTCCAAAATCCCCGTCCGCTCGCCCTTCACTTCAAGCCGCGCCATCGCCCCCTCCGCACCAAACATCGTCAAGCTCCCGCCCGCGTCCGCCTTCAAATACACCGCCTTCGCACACGCGCCCGACCGCTCCCCACTCACAACCTTCACGCCCCCCAAAGCCACAATCTTCCTCACATCATTCGTCCCCTCAATAAACACATACGCCGCCTCACATTCCAAATCGCACGGCGTCCCCTTCTCCACATGATGCACCTTCACGCCGCCTTCAAATTGCGCCACTCCCGCAACCCGATCATACACCGCCCACGCCGCACTCAACTCGTCCCCCTTCGACTTCAACTTCACATCCTTCGTAATCATCACCACTTCATTCGTCGCCGAAAAATAAACCCCTTCGCCCGAAAGCTCCACCTCGTCACGATACGCCGCCTTCGCCCCTCCCTTCGCCCAGCCCGACCGCGTCGCACGATCCACCACACAATTCTCCGCATCAATCTGCGCGGCCGTCTTCCCATCCTCCTTCATCTGCCGCACCTTCACGCCCTCGCCCCAAATCAACCCCTCCTTCACAAAAATACGCGCCTTCTCCGCCGCCACAGACGTCTTCACTGACCCATCTTCAAAATTCTCAACAGGCACCACAATGTTCTCCGCCGGCGCAAACTTCGCACCCGCACACTCCTCATACACCTTCGCCAAACGCGCCGCCTCGGCCTCGCGCCCAACACGCAACGCCGCCCACGCCACCGAATCAAATCCTCCCGCGACAACTTCCGCCGCGAAAAAGATGATACCTATCTCAACGAACCACCGCATGTATCTTCAATAACACCTTCCAAAGCTTCTCTACCTCGGCAAACCGAATCGCATTCGCCGCGTCACTTTTCGCAACCTTCGGATTCATGTGCGTCTCCATAAAAACACCATCCACACCCGTCGCCACCGCCGCACGCGCAATCGCCGGCGCATACTTCCCATCGCCACCAGACCCCGTCCCAAGCCCGCCAGGCCGCTGCACAGAATGCGTCGCGTCCATCACCACCGGATACCCCAACTCACGCATAATCAACAAGCTCCGCATGTCCGCGACCAAATTGTGATACCCAAAACTCGCCCCACGATCACATAGCACAATCCGCCGATTCCCAGTCGACTCAATCTTCTTCACAACCTGCGCCATGTCCTCCGGCGCCTGAAACTGACCCTTCTTCACATTCACCACCGCACCCGTCTCTCCAACCGCAATAACCAAATCCGTCTGCCGCACAAGAAACGCCGGTATCTGAATGACATCACAAACTTCTGCCGCAACCTTCGCCTGCCAGGGCTCATGCACGTCCGTCAATACAGGCACATCGTACTTCGAACGCACCTCCGCCAAAATCTCCAAACCCTTCTCAATCCCAGGCCCACGAAATGATTCTACACTCGTCCGATTCGCCTTGTCAAAACTCGCCTTGAATATATACCCCACCCCAAGCTTCCGCGCCAAACCCGAAAGCCTCTTCGCCAAATCAAGCGCCATCTCACGCGACTCAATCACGCACGGACCCGCAATAAATACGAGCCCTCCATCGCCAAATACGACGCCTTTATCTACCTGTACTTTCTTCATGCCCTATATTATACCATATTTCAGACCCAATTTGCAAATAGAAAATTCAAAAATCTTCAACTTTTTTTCGCCCCCATCAACCCCTTCCCCCGCGTCACCTGGGC
>CAVGIZ010000115.1:0-8069 GCA_963629255.1 Anaerovoracaceae bacterium | reverse complement strand
CAATTACTGCCTTGCTGACCTATCTCGGCGTTGGCTGTGTGATTGCGCGTTCGGCATCGACGTAAGTTTATAAGATTCGTTTGAGGGTTCGGCGACAAACCCTCCCCGCGGCGGAAAAAGTGCCGCGGGTTATTTGTTCTTTACGCTGGTTACAGCCTTGATCTTTGACAATTGAATTATTTTACCGCGCTTGCGGCGACTTCGTCGCCTGACAAAAAAAAAGTGAAAATACCCTATTGACAAGTGGAGACGATTTATGGTATAATATGCGCCGTTTTCAGTTAGAAGGCGTTTATGGTTAGCAAGTCGACAAAATTCCTCTTTTGGGGCTTTTACTTTTACTTCGCGTACGGTGTATGCGGGGTCGGCTTGCCTTTCTAATCAATCCAAGAAGGTACAAAACAAAGAAGACGGCCCCGCTCAGAAGAAGAGTGAGGCCGTTGAACATTTTACAAAACTTACAAGGAACACGAAATGATAATTCTGATTAAGAAAGATGCGGACAGAGCGCAGGTTGAGAACCTGAAGGCGCTGTTGCGGTCCAAGAATATTGAGCCACATGTGTCGCAAGGTTCGATGCAGACGTTGATTGGGTGCGTTGGGGATGTGGCGCATTTGGATCCTGGGCTGATTGAGGCGCTGGATGTGGTTGAATCGGTGCAGCGGATTCAGGAGCCGTACAAGGCGGCGAATCGGAAGTTTCATCCGGCGGACACGGTGGTAGATTGTTCGGGGGTGAAGGTTGGGCATGGTGCGTTCAGTGTGATTGCGGGGCCGTGCAGTGTGGAGAGCGAGGAGCAAGTTGTGGGGATTGCCAAGGCTGTGAAGGCGGCGGGTGCGACGATGTTGCGGGGTGGGGCGTTCAAGCCGAGGACGTCGCCGTATGCGTTCCAGGGCTTGGGTGCGGAAGGTCTGAGGATGTTGCAAGTGGCGAAGCGTGAGACGGGGCTGCCGATTGTGACGGAGCTGATGGATTTCGCGGACATTGAACTTTTCAATGATGTGGACGTGATTCAAATTGGCGCGCGCAACATGCAAAACTTCAATCTCTTGAAGGAGGTGGGGTCGTACACGAAGAAGCCGATTCTGTTGAAGCGTGGGATGAGCGCGACGTTGCAGGAGTTGTTGATGAGTGCGGAGTATGTGATGGCGTCGGGGAATCCGAATGTGATGTTGTGTGAGCGCGGGATTCGTACGTTTGAGACGATGCTGCGGAACACGCTGGATTTGGGTGTGGTGACGATGCTTAAGCGTTTGTCGCACTTGCCGGTGATTGTGGATCCATCGCATGCGACGGGGCATGCATACATGGTGGATTCGGTTGCGGTGGCGGCGACGGCGATTGGTGCGGATGGGCTCATCATTGAAGTTCACAATGATCCGCCGCACGCGAAGTGTGATGGTGCGCAATCGCAGACGCCGGAGATGTTTGAGGCGACGATGAAGAAGATTCGCCAGGTGCGCGAACTCGTTGTTGGTTGGCAAAAGGAAGCAAAGTAAGAAAAGGTATTTATGAAAGAGATTCAAGATATTCGTCAAGAGATTGATACGATTGATGATGAGCTGGCGGCGCTTTTCAAGAAGCGCATGGCGATTGCGAATGAGGTGGCGGCGTCGAAGCGTGAGCGGGGCGTTCCGGTGTCGGACCCCGCGCGGGAGCGTGAGATTTTGTCGCGCGTGACGGAGGGTGCGGATGGGACGAGCGAGGGTGCGTTGCGGCTTTTGTTCACGACGTTGTTTGGGATTTCCAAGGCGCGGCAACGTGCGCTGTTGAGTGGGGAATCGCCGCTTGTGAAGGCGATTGGCGAGGAGGCGGCGAAGGGCGCGGCGTTTCCGACGCGTGCGGTGGTGGCGTGCCCGGGGACGGAAGGATCGTATGCGCAGCAAGCGGTTTCGCACTTGTTTCCGTTGCCGACGATTCTTTACTTCAATGGGTTCGAGAAGGTTTTCGAGGCGGTTGAGAAAGGGTTGTGTCCGTATGGGATTTTGCCGATTGAGAATTCTGCCGCGGGGTCTGTGGCGTCTGTATATGATTTGATGGTGTCGCATCGTTTTCATATTGTGCGGGCGTTGCGGTTGAAGGTGGATCATGTGTTGCTGGCGCCGCGGGGGGTGAAGTTGGGGGATATTCGCGAAGTGACGAGTCATGCGCATGCGCTGGCGCAGTGTAGCGAATTTTTGAAGGCGCACCCTGAGTGGCATGCGACGCCAGCTTCGAACACGGCGGCCGCGGCAAAGGCTCTCGCGGCTTCTGAGCGCAAGGACCTTGCTGTGATTGCTTCGAGGGCGTGTGCGGAGTTGTATGGGCTTGATGTGATTGCGGAATCGATTGCGGATGCGGCGTTCAATTATACGCGTTTCATTTGCATCTCGAAAAATTTGGAAGTCTATCCGGATGCGAATAAGTTCAGCATCATGCTTTCGTTGCCACATCGGCCGGGCGCGTTGAATGAGATCATTTCCAAATTTGCCGCGATTGATGTGAACTTGACGAAGCTTGAGTCGCGTCCTGTGCCGGGGATGGATTTTGAATTCCGCTTCACATTTGAATTTGAGGCGAGTCCAAAAAATGCCGCGGTGATGGGGTTGTTGGCGGAGCTTTCAAGCGATCCTGGGATTGAGCACTTCACGTTCCTCGGCGCCTACGCAGAGAACTAAATTATCTGGCCAAGAAAACTTATTCTCTCAGCGGGAAAAATGCCGCGGTTTGCCCCCTTCCTTTTTGGGGGCAAATATGGTATAATATGCGTCCATCAGTCGTTATGAAGAAGAGTTATATTTGGGGCGCCGTGTGCGGGGTTCTCGCCGCGGTTAGCTATGGTATGAACCCGCTCGGGGCCTTGCCGCTCTATGCAGAAGGCGTCGCAACCGAGACGGTCCTTCTCTATCGTTTTGGATTTGCGATTCCCCTTCTCGCGGCGTTTATGATTCTCGCGCGGCATTCGTTCCATTTGACACGACGCGCGGCAGTTTTGACAATTGCGTTGGGCGGACTTTTTGCCGCGTCGAGCTTGACGTTCTATTCGAGCTTTCAGCGGATGCACGTCGGGGTTGTGTGTACGATTCTATTTGTGTATCCAGTGATGACCGCGGCGATTATGGCGATTCTGTACAAGGAGAAAGTGACGGCGAAGACGGTTGTTTCGATTGCGCTGGCCTTGGGGGGAATTTCATTTTTGTCGCTGAGCGGGGGCGAATTAAAAGTTGAGTTTTGGGGGCTCGTGCTTGTTTTGATTTCGGCTTTGACGTATGCGGTGTATATCGTCGTGGTAAATCGTTCGAAGGTGCGCTTGCCAGTGAGTTCGCTGACGTTTTGGGTGCTTGTTTTTTGTTGGCTCTTTATTGCATCGTGGTCGCTTGTGTCGAGTGGGCCGTTCGCGGCGTTTCATTGGCCGCACAACTTGAAGCAATGGGGCTTGGGCATCTTTCTTGCGCTCGTGCCGACGTTGCTGTCGCTTTTGTTTATGGTGGTGAGCGATAAGCGGCTGGGGTCGACGCCGACCGCGATTTTGGGGGCGCTCGAGCCTGTGACGGCGGTGTGCGTGAGTGTGTTTGTGTTTGGGGACCCGTTCACGTGGCGGCTCGGCGTGGGCATGTTGTGCGTGGGGGCCGCGGCAATTATTATTTTGTGTCAGACGAAAAAGGAGAATAAGTAAAACGAAGAAGGTAGACAGGTTTGGGAGGTTTGGAATGTTTGGGAGGTTCGCGAGCGAGCGCGGGATATATCAAGTGCGCGCGTTGAAATTGATGCGCGGGTCGATTAGCATATAGAGGATGTCCGAAAGCAAATTGCCCGCGAGCTGGACGAGCGAGGTCAGTGCGAGCAAGGCCAGGAAGACGGCGTAGTCGCGGCCGACAAGCGCGTCCCACGAAAGGCGGCCCATGCCTGGAATTTCGAAGATGGTTTCAATGATGATCGAGCCCGCGAAGAGAAGTCCAATCATGGAGCCAAGGCCTGTCGCGATGGGAATGAGCGCATTGCGAAAAGCGTGGAACCAAATGGCGCGGCGACGGGTCGCACCTTTCGCGATCACCGTGCGAATGTAGTCGGCCGAGATTTGATCGAGAAGCGAATTCTTCATGAGCAAAGTCAGCATCGCAAAAGAGCCCGCGACATAGCAGACGACAGGCAAGACCATGTGCCAGGCGCGATCAAAAAGTGCCGCGGTCCAACTCGGTGGCGTATCAAAATCTGACGCGACGCCGCCCAATGGGAAGAGGTCGGGAAAGCCTTCAAGCGTGCCGCAAAAGCACGTCTTCAAAACGATGGCAAGCGCAAAGGTTGGAATCGCATAAGCAATGAAAACGAGGAAAGATGAAGCCGCATCAAAAGTGCCGCGGTGCCGCAAGGCTTTGGCAATCCCAAGCGGAATGCAAATGAGATACGTCAACAGAAAGGACGCAAGGCCAAACGTAAGCGAAATCGGAATGCGCGAACGAATGAGTTCCCACGCCGTTTTATTGGGGTAATCGTAGCTGGGCAATTTGAGCCCCATGCGATTTGTGACGAGCCAATCCCAATATTGGACAGGCAAAGGTTTATTGAAGCCAAATTGCGCTTCGAGCTCGCGGCGATATTCATCGGTGATGCCACTGGCCGCGGCACTTTCTGCCGCGGGCGCACTTCCGTTCGAGCCCATCCCCTTCAAGCGCATAAGCCGCATTTCAACGGGCCCGCCGGGAAGAAATCGCGTCAAGGCAAAGCACACAATCGTGATGCCGAGGAAAGTCGGGATGACGAGCAGAAGGCGGCGAATGAGATAGGCAATTCTATCCATTCGTCTCAGTCGGATGATTCTTGGCCCAAATGGCTTGGCGCGCGACGCCGAGCAAAAGTGCCGCGTCGTCCTTCGTAAAAACGCCACGTGAAAAGACGCGATGGAAGCCCTGCATAAAGTGCTCCGTCTGCTCTTCCTTCATGAAGCCAATCTCTTTGAGCATCGTCGCCCAATTCTTCATGAGCTGCATTTTCTGAGCTTGCGGCGCGGGCGGTGCCTTCTCATGCGGCGGAATATAATTCCCCGACGCGGCAAAAAATTCGTAGCACGTAATCAGCACCGCTTGCGACAAATTGATGGATGTATAGCCCGCATCAACTGGAATGCGAATCAAGTGTGTGCACTGCGCAATCTCTTCATTGAGAAGCCCTTTGTCTTCGCGGCCAAACACAAGCGCGACAGGCCCCGTTTCAGCCAATGACAAAATATCTGCCGCGCAATCCCGCGGCGCTTTTACATGCTGCCGATAAAGCCCTTCTCGCGCCGTCGTCCCCACCACCGCGACACAATCCGCAACCGCTTCCTCAAACGTCGCAAACTCCTCGCGTGCATTCAAAATATCCGTCGCGTGCACCGCGAGCCTCTCGCCTTCTTCCCACGAATTCTGCAAGTTCGGTGCGGCGAGCCGCAAATGGTGAATCCCCATGTTCGCCATCGCCCGACAGCTCGACCCCACATTCCCCGTGTACAGCGTCCCAACCAAAACGACGCGAATATTCTCAAGCGCGTTCATTACTTCCTCTCGCCCCTGTTCGCATTCTGCCGCAACATCTCGCCTTCAAAAACGGCCACGTAATCTTTCCCGTCATCCGTCTGATGATAAATATAGCTCGTGATGCCATTCGCGTGATAAAGCCACTCCCCATCACCCGACATGTACATCGTGCCCGACGGCAAGAAGTTGAAGCACCGATACGCCGTAAAGGAATCGCCATCTGGCAACACAACCTTCACCCCCAGCGTCGACTTCAACGTCAAATCCTTGCCCGCAAGCGGCGTCTTGAATCGCTCCGGATCCAGCACCAATTTCGTGTCGCGCGGCTTCGAACATTCGCCATACCCAACCTCGATAATCTTGCCGTCCTCATTTATGAACTCGCACTCCTGCTTGATTGAAAGCGAATTGCACCCCGCAACAAACATCAACACAAGCGCCCAGCACATCGCGGCCAACTTCTTCGCCACAAGCCCACCCACAATCTTCGGGTCAGCCTTACCCTTCGAAAGCTTCATGACCTGCCCCACGAAAAATCCCGCGGCCGCTTTCTTCCCATTCTTGTAGTCCGCAACCGGCCCCGGATTCGCCGCGATCGCCTGGTCCACAAACGCTTCCAACGCCGCCGTATCGCTCACCGCCCCCAGCCCACGTTCCTTCACAATCTTCCCCGGGTCGCCACCCTTCTCGAAAATCTCCGGCAACAACTCCTTCAGCGTCGGCCCATTAATCGTCCCTGCCGCGGCCAATTTGACGAGCGCCGCGAGCTCCTCCGGCTTCATCGCGCACTCGCCAATCTCCTTGCCACTCGCATTCATGAGCGCCATCACATCACCCATAAACAAATTGCACAAGAGCTTCGCCGTCTTCTTATCTAGCCCCTTCGCCGCCGCCTCAAAGTAGTCCGCATTCGCCTTCTGCTGCGACAAAACTTCCGCATCATACTCGGCAATGCCATACTCCTCGATCATGCGCGCGCGCCGCACTTCCGGCTGCTCTGGCAACAACTTTTTCCATTCCTCAATCTGCTCCGCCGACAACTCCACTGGCACCAAATCAGGCTCTGGAAAATAACGATAATCATGCGCATTTTCCTTCGACCGCATGCTCGCCGTCTCCATCGCTTCCCCATCCCAACGCCGCGTCTCCTGCACAATCGGAATCGAATGCGCCATACACGACCTCTGCCGCTTCGCCTCGTACTCAAGCGCCGCGTGGATCCCCTTGAAGGTGTTCATATTCTTAATCTCCACCTTCGTCCCCAGCTTCGTCTCGCCAACCGGTCGAATGGAAATGTTCACATCCGAACGCATATTCCCTTCTTCCAAGTTGCAATCCGAAACCCCCGCATACACCAGCATCTCTTTAAGTGCCGTCAAATACGCAATCGCTTCATCCGCCGTCGACAAATCAGGCTCCGACACAATCTCCATCAACGGCGTCCCGCCCCGATTGAAATCCACCCCACTCGATACCGCATAATGATTAATCTTCGCCGCGTCCTCTTCCAAATGAATGTGGTTGATGCGAATAAACTTCGGACCCTTCGGCGTCTGAATCGTCACACCGCCACCAATCACCAGCGGATTCCCATTCTCCGAAATCTGATAGTCCTTGGCCATATCCGGATAAAAGTAATTCTTCCGGTCAAACGTCGCATGCTGGTTAATCTTCCCGCCCAGCATCAAACCGCTCATCACCGTCAACTTCACCGCCTCGCGATTCATCACGGGTAGCGCCCCCGGATACCCCAAACACACCGGGCACACATTCGTATTCTCCTCGCACCCCGTCTTCAACAAACACGAACAAAACATCTTCGTCTTCGTCTTCAATTGAACGTGCGTCTCGAGCCCAATCGTATTTTCAAATTCCATAACCTTCTAAACCTTCCAAACCTGTTTTACCTTCCAAACCTTCCCCTCACACAATCGCCACATACGGCGCACCACAAAACGAACACACCGCGCCCTCATGCACCGCCGCCCCACAATTCGGGCACGCCTTCTCCAAAACCTCCCCACACACCGCACAAAACTTCCCGCCAACAGGATCCGCCGCGCCCCGATTCGGCCGCGCAAACTTCTTCCCTTCTACCTCATACACTTCATTCGTCGGACAACTCGGATTCGGGCAAAACCCCTTCACGCCCAGCCCCACACGCCGCGGCAAAACTGCCGCGCCCGCACCAGCCCCCTCGTCATCCTCGCTCTCAAGTGGTATCCCAAACTTCTTCGAAAGCTTGCCAATGACCTCTTCATTCAACTTCGTCCCATCGCCCTGTTCGAACATGGATAACGCCGACTGCTTGCAGCCGACTTCAGCTGCAAGTACGCTCTGGGAGAGACCCGCCTCACGACGCGCCATCTTCACCTTCGCACAAAATTCTCTTCTAAGATGTATCACAGGTGCGTATTATACCATATTCTCGACCGCGTTGCAAGGGGTCACCGCAAAAAATCTGCCGCGCACCTAGAAAATTTTCGCCGCACCACGACTAAATTTTTCTCACACCACGACTAAATTTTCGCCGCGCCCTGACAAAAATCTGCCGCGCTTCCCCACCCCTTCAGCCC
>CAVGIZ010000114.1:0-8165 GCA_963629255.1 Anaerovoracaceae bacterium | reverse complement strand
AACCCGCGACAACCACCTTGGCAAGGTGGCACTCTACCAACTGAGTTATCCTCGCATCGCGAAAACGGCGCATATTATACCATATTTTGCCCCCACTTTGCAAGCGGAATTTTCATTTCAACCAAACTTTCGTTCATAACTGCACATAATTCCCATTCTACCGCACTTTTCTAACCGCCCAAAAGTACCGCGCTCCACCTCCCGCGGCACTTTCCCCTCCCCCCAAAAAATAGTGGCGGGCATTAGAATGTCTTCAGAATCAAAGAGATTGGGTCGGACGATGTTTTAAGTGTCGCGACCGTGGCCTTCAGATTCAATTCTGCCGCGGAAAGGGCGTCAGAATTCTCAAGCCAAGCATTCAACTTTTCAGCAACCGCTTCAGAAGTGAACGCTTCTTGCAAAAGTTCGGGCATCGGCGGCGTCGCCTCCGCGGCAGTTTTTTCTACGCTGCGGTCCCAAATGATGTTGGCAAGCCCGATGTATTTTGTGCCGCGGATGACAAGGCGCGCAAACGCCGCGAGAAGCGGGCTGACACGATAGACGAGCACAGTCGGGCAATTGGCGAGGGCCGCTTCAAGTGTGGCCGTTCCGCTTGCGACCGCGGCACATGTTGCCGCGCGTAAGACTTCGCGTGCCCCGCCGCGTTGAACCGTGATTTGCTTGCCTTCGATCGCCTGCGTTTTGAGAATTGATTCAATCAAATTGAATGCGCCTTCATTCGCCGCAGGGATAATAAAATGGTTCGCATCGATGTGTGGAACGGCAGCAAGAAGCGTCGGCAGGATGCGTGTAATTTCGCCGCGGCGGCTACCTGGAAGAAGGGCTACAATGCGGTCCGCGCGTGTCGTAGGTTTCGCCACACTCTGTGCCGCGCATGAGGCGTTGAAGTCCGCAAGGAGCGGATGGCCCACGAAGGTTGCAAAGCCTGGCTTGAAGAGGCGCGGCTCAAATGGGAAGAAACAGCAGAGGTGGTCAAGCGCGCATTCGATTTTAGGAATGCGGCCTTGCTTCCACGCCCAAACTTGTGGGCAGACGATGTGGACCGCGCGTATGCCGCGCGACTTGGCATAAGCCGCGAGCTTCAAGTTGAGACCAGGGTAATCAATCGTACAAACGACGTCGGGATGCCACGTATCAATCGCGTGTTCCATCGTGCGTTTGACGCGAAGGAAGAAAAAGATATTCCGCACGACCGCGGCAAATCCCATCACCGCCAAATCAGACGTCTGAAAGCCATAATCCTGATAGCCGCGAATAGTCGCATTCGACAAGCGCGCCGCTAATGCGCGTGCATAAATGAGACCAGATTCTTCGCCAGCTAGAAGGAGGAGTTTCATAGGAAAGTTAGGGACGAAGCGGCGCAGGAGGCAGTCCCGAATCGACGCCGACGATGGCGATGTTGTGTTTATTCGCGTAGGCGATAACGTCTTCGCGATTGAGGACGATCAGGCGCGAGGCCTGGAAACCGAGAGCTGTCACGCCCGCGCGGCGCATCGTCTTGAGCGTCTTGAGACCGATGACGGGAATATCAAAACGCATGTCGTGGCCTTCGCGTGCGGCCTTGAAAAGAACGCTGCCGCGCCCGCCCAAGCGCCCACCGCGGCGAATCGCACGGTTCGTGCCTTCAAACGCTTCAACGGCCAAGACCATCCCCTTCTTGACCATCACCGTTTGACCCACATCATGGACGCCCACATCGTGCGCCACGCGCATCGCGTGTTGAATGTCGGAACGTTCTTCCTCCGTAAAATTGCGCGTCGTCAGTGGCCCAACGCCTGGAAGATTATCGTCCATAAAAAGGCTCGCCGGCAAAATGGTGATGTCGCTTTCCGCAAACTTTTCAACGAGTTTGGAAAAGACCGTGTGCGCCGTTTTGACAGGAAGTTCATCCAGCCAGGATTGGACCTCGCGATCAAATCTGCCGCGGAAAAGCGAGAGTGGATTCACTTGCCCCGCAAGAATCGCGCCATCATAATGCATCGTCCCCACGCGGCGAATATTTTCCGCAATGGTCGAGATCGTAATCGGGATAACGTGGTCCGCAGCATTTCGTGTCGCGCGCGACGTTGAGCCCGCAATCGCGACGACGTCCACTTGCGCGACGCCCGCCTTTTTTGCGCCTTCAACGAGGAGCCGCGGATAGTCGCCACTGCCGGCAATAATGACGAGTTTCGAAAGCATCAGAGGGTTCCCTTCAAGACGGCGACGAACGCGGATTGTGGCACGTTGACGTGACCGAATTCCTTCATGCGTGCTTTGCCGCGTTTCTGTTTTTCCAAAACTTTCATCTTGCGCGTGACGTCGCCGCCGTAGAGTTTCGCGAGGACGTCTTTGCGGAATGGGCGAATATCTTCGCGCGCGATAATCTCCTTACCAATCGCGGCCTGCACAGGAATCTTGAATTGGTGCGGCGGAATTGTCTCGGCCAAGGCCTTGCACATTTGAAGGCCGCGGGCGCGCGCTTTGTCGCGGTGCACCATCGTCGCAAAGGCATCGACCGTTTCAGAATTGAGAAGGATGTCCATGCGCACGATGTCGGCTTCGCGATAGCCCGCGGGCTCGTAGTCCATCGACGCATAACCGTGCGAAATGCTCTTGAGCGTGTCGTGGAAGTCAATCAGGATTTCGTTTAGCGGCAACATGCAATGAAGCATGACGCGCTTGGAGTCCATCGATTCCGTGCCTTCAACTTGTCCGCGGCGGTCCATCACAATGCGCATCACATCGCCAATCGATTCGGTCGGCGTAATGATACGCGCCTTGAGGATTGGCTCTTCAATCGATTCGAACGCAGATGGGTCCGGCATTTGCAAAGGATTATCGAGATCCTTAATTTCGCCGTTCTTCATCTTGACCTTGTACACGACGCCCGGCGCGGTGGAAATGATGTCAAGCCCAAATTCGCGGCGCAACCGTTCCTGCACAATTTCCATGTGAAGGAGGCCCAAGAATCCGCAACGAAAACCAAAGCCGAGCGCCAGCGAACTTTCATGGTGGAACGTAAAGGCCGAATCATTCAAGTGCAACTTTTCAAGGCCTTGCGCAACCTTCGGGAACTCATCCGTCGACATTGGATAAATGCCGCAAAAGACCGTCGGGTGAATATCGTGGAAGCCGGGCAAAGGTTCCGTTGCACCCAACTTCGAAGTCGTCACCGTATCGCCAATCTTGATCTCGCTCGGGTCCTTGACGGTCCCCACGAGATACCCAACTTGCCCGGCTTCAAGATGATCAACCGGCTTCTTCGTTGGCGAAAAAATACCAACCTCATGCAACGTCGTCGACACGCCACTCGCCATAAATGTGACGCCTTGCCCCGCCTTGATTGAGCCATCCATCACGCGCACATACGTAATTACGCCGCGGAATTCATCAAAGACCGAATCGAACACAAGCGCCCGAAGCGGCGCATCAATGCCACGCGTCTCCGGCGGCGGAATGCGCTTCACAATCGCCTCCAAAACATCCGCGCACCCCATCCCCGTCTTCGCCGAAACAAGCAAAGGATTATCCATTGGAATCGCCAGGATATCCTCAATCTCGCGGCTCACCTCTTTCACGTCCGCGCCTGGCAAATCCACCTTATTCAAAATCGGCACAATCTCAAGTTTCGCATCCTGCGCAAAGTACGTGTTCGCAACCGTCTGCGCTTCCACTCCTTGCGCCGCGTCCACAACCAAAAGCGCCCCTTCGCACGCGCCCATCGAACGCGACACTTCATACGCAAAGTCCACATGGCCCGGCGTATCCAACAAATTGAACAAATACGTCTTGCCATCTTTCGCGTGATATTCCATCGACACCGGATGCGACTTAATCGTAATGCCGCGCTCGCGCTCCAGGTCCATCGCATCCAACGTTTGCTCCTTCAATTCACGCGGCGAAATCGCATGCGTCAATTCAAGAATACGATCCGAAAGCGTCGTCTTGCCATGATCGACGTGCGCGATAATACAGAAATTACGAATGTTCTCAAGACGCATGGCGCGGCACTTTCTTTTGAATTTCGAGGGACTTTCCATCCTTCGCAACCTTGAACTTTGCGACCGCCTGTTTCGCCCCCGCAAGAATCCAATCCGAAAGCGGATTTTCAATGTACGTCTGCACAACACGCCGCAACGGCCTCGCCCCCAGCGCGGCATCCGTCCCCTTCTCCAAAAGGAAATCTTCCGCGGCACTCACCAACTCCAACGTCACCCCAAGCGGCTTCATCCGCGCGCGCAACTTGTCCAATTCCAACTCCAAAATACTCTTCAGCGCGGCCTTGTCCAGCTTGTGGAAAACAACCGTCTCATCAAACCGATTCAACAACTCCGGACGGAACGTGCGCTTCGCCTCCGCCATCAACTTATCACGCAACACATCGTGACTCGTCTCCGCCGTCTCCGACGCAAACCCCAGCGAATGCCCTTCCTTCGCAAAATCAAATCCCAAATTCGCCGTGCAAATAATAATCGTGTTGCGAAAATCAATGACGCGCCCCTGACCATCCGTCAGCCGCCCATCATCGAGAATCTGCAACAGCATATTCATAACGTCCCCATCCGCCTTTTCAAACTCATCAAAAAGCACCACCGAATAAGGCCGCCGCCGCACCTTCTCCGTCAACTGTCCGCCTTCATCATACCCCACATACCCTGGCGGCGAACCCACCAACCGGCTCGACGAATACTTCTCCTGAAACTCCGACATGTCTAGCGTAATCAGCGCCTTCTCGTCCCCATACACCCGCTCGGCGAGCATCTTCGCCAAATGCGTCTTCCCAACCCCCGTCGGCCCCAAGAAAAGAAAACTCCCAATCGGCCGCTTCGGATCCGCCAAAAACGCACGGCTCCTCCTCAGCGCCCGCGCAATCGCCGCAATCGCCTCGCCCTGCCCCACAACAACTTCCCCAAGCGATGCCTCCATCCCCAACAACGCCTGCGCCGTCATCGCGTTCATCCGCTTCACTGGCACCCCGCTCATCATGCTCACCGTCTCGGCAATATCGTCCTCCCCAACCTCAATCTCCTTCTCAACATGCGTCTTCTTCCACGCCTGATACGCCTCCTCAAACGCCGCCGATGCCTCACGAATCTGCTCACGATACTCCGCCGCCTGATCAAAATCCCCAGCCTTCACCGCGGCATCTTTCCCAATCCTCAACCGGTCAATCGCCTGCCGCCGCTCAATAAACTCTTGCGGCCGCGACCCCACATTCATCCTCAGTCTCGCCCCCGTCTCATCAATCGCATCAATCGCCTTATCCGGCAACAGCCGCGCCGGCAAATACCTCGCCGTCAACTTCACCGCCGCCTCCAACGCCGCCTCCGTATACTTCACCACATGATGCGCCTCATACGATTTGGCAATCCCCTTCAAAATCTTCACCGCGTCTTCCTGCGTCGGCTCATCCACCATCACCGTCTGAAAACGCCTCTCGAGCGCGGCATCTTTTTCAATGGACTTATGATATTCCTTCAACGTCGTCGCGCCCACCACTTGCACTTCGCCTCTCGCCAGCGCCGGCTTCAAAATATTTGCCGCGTCCATCGCCCCTTCCGAACCACCCGCACCCACCATCGTGTGCAACTCATCCAAAAACAAAATCACATTCCCCGCACGCTTCGTCTCATCCAAAACCTTCTTCAACCGCTCCTCAAATTGCCCACGATACTGCGTCCCCGCAACCATCCGCGCCAAATCCAACGCCACAATCCGCTTGTCCTGCATCCGCTCCGGCACATCCCCCGCACTCACCGCCTGCGCCAAACCCTCTACAACCGCCGTCTTCCCAACGCCCGCCTCACCAATCAACACCGCATTGTTCTTCGTCCGCCGGCACAAAACTTGAATCACCCTCTTCAATTCCTTCTCGCGCCCAATCACCGGATCCAACGCCCCCTGCCGCGCCATCTCCGTCAAATCCTGACCAAACGTATTAATCGTCGGCGTCTTCTGTTCCTTCTTCGAATTAATCGTGTTCACCCCGCCCGCGGCACTTTTTTCTCGTCCCTTCTCTTCCCCTTCCGCACCCTTCTCAATCGCCTCTCGCGCCGCACGATAATCCTGATTCGTCACCCCAACATTAAACAATAATTGCGCCGCCGCATTATCCCCCTCTGACAAAATCGCCTGCACCAAATCCGCCGTCCCAATCACATCCCGCGCCCCAATCCCCATCGTCGCCATCTGCAAAATCTTCTCCGTCCGCGCTGAAAGCGGAAGCCGCCCCTTCTGCAACATCCCAGGCGCCGCCCCAGAAATCATGTTTTTGAGCGCCTCCGCCAAATCCTCTATCGCCAAATCCAATTCCTTCAAAATCCGACACGCCCCACATTCCGGTATCCCCAAAATCGCCAGAAATATATGCTCCGCACCAATGTGGTCATGCCCCAATTGCCGCGCACATTCCTCCGCGCCATTCATCGCTCGCGACGCATTCTTCGTCAACTTAAATCTGAAATTCATTGAAACTGTTCCCTGCCTCTCTCGCTCAATTTGACATTCTCAAAATATCCATGCGCCACCTCCGCACGACGCATGTCTTCCTTGTCCCGCTCATCCAATTCCTCCTCGCTCGGCTCCCCATGCCCAATCTGCTCCTGAATAATCTCCCACAACTTCGCCATGTTCGCATCCACATCATCTAACGTAATCCCATCCAAAAAATGACACATCACCGCAATCCGTATCGGCGACAACAAATCATAAAACTCCGCCGGCGAAAGCATCCGACAATTCTTCAACACCGCCAACGCCCGACAAACCGAATCCGCAAATACCGGCGCCGGCATCTTCATCAAATGTACACGCGCCCCATACTCAATCCGATTCAACATCTTCGCCACACGCACCGCCTGCCCACGCTCATTCGTGTACCTCAACATAAACGTGTGCCCCACATTCGCCATCCCATCTACACTCATCCCCTCTATCTCCATCCTCAGCGCCCTCAACGCACGCTGCACACTCTCCAATTCCCCAACCAAAAATAACCCTTCCAAATGCAACATGTTCCCCACCCGATGCTCCCTCGTCACCCCCACACGCTCCGAACACGTCAACGTATGCGGCGCCCTCCGCTCAAACTTCTCCGCCGCCGTCGCCATCTTCTCCAGCCCCTCGACCATCCCATTCATCGCATTCATGAACGACGCAAATACCTCCGGCGGCACCTTCTCACCGTTCGGACCCACCGGCGGCATCAGCAATTCTTCACGAATACTCGGCTTCCGCCGCGCCTCAGAACGCACCTTCCCCGCACACGCCTTGCACACGTACATCTCTTCCTCAACCCCATCTCGCGGCACTTTCACCGCAACTTCCGCCGCCGCCTTATGACAAATCTCACACTTCATTTTCCAAACCTTCTAAACGTTCCAAACCTGTTCGACCTTCCTTACTTCGCCTCGCGCGCATCAAACAATATCTCCGCCAACACCGGATCCTTCTCCTTCACTTCCTCATCCGTCAAATCCTCTATCTCATGCGGAAATACAATCCAATCATTCCCTACATCCCGCACAAAATAATCAGGCTTCATCTTCGTCTGATTCTTCTCAGGCTTCCAATACACACACGCCATGCGCATCTCAGCCCCCGTCGCCGCAATTCTCTCACGCACCGCCGCCGCAGTCTTTCCCGTGTCAAACACATCATCCACCACCAGCACCTTGTCACCCTTCCTGAGCATCGAAAAAATCACATCCCCATGCGTGAACACAACCTGCCCACCATGGTCCGAAATCCCAGAATAACTCGCACACTTCAACGGCAAATGTTGCACCGACCACCCCGAACACTTGAAAAATTCATGCAACGACACCCCAACCGGCGCGCCACCTCGCCACAACGCAATCAAAATATCAGGCTTCCAACCCGATTTCCTGACCGCCGCCGCCAGCCGCCATTCGTCTTCCAAATACGCATCTGCGGAAAGATATGTCTTCTTCATTTTGCCACCTTCTTCTTTGATGTCCAAATAGGCGCATATTATACCATATTCTGGCGAAACAATCAACCCCCCATCCATATTCATTTGTCAAAGATCAAGACTACCACCAGCCACCACCGCCACCCCGCGGCACTTCCACCGCGCAACACATTTATTCAATTGTCAAAGATCAATGCTGTAACCAGCGTATTCCCCATCAGTGCATCGTCATGCCAACGCCACTGCCCAT
>CAVGIZ010000113.1:0-8222 GCA_963629255.1 Anaerovoracaceae bacterium | reverse complement strand
TGGGATTAGGGGGGTCGAGGGGGGATAAGGGTGTCTCACACCCTTAGTCCCACCCTCGCTACCTCACCTGCCTGTAACACTCATACGCCGCAATGGACACGGCATTGGCCAGATTGATGCTCCGCGCATAGGGGCCTGGCATAGGAATCTTGAAGAGGTCGTCTTTATAAATAGAATAGAAATCCTTGGGAAGTCCTGAACTTTCATTCCCAAAAACGAGCGCATCGCCCTCTTCAAATTGCAAATCGTACAAACTCTTCACACCATGCGTGGACAAAAAGAAAAACCGCCGCGGCCGCTCGCTCTTCAAATAATCCTCCCACGTATCATGAATGGCCAATTCCAAATGCGGCCAATAGTCAAGCCCGGCGCGTTCAATCGCCCGATCATCCAAATGAAACCCAAGCGGCCTCACCAAATTCAGCTTCACCCCCAACCCCACACACAGCCGCCCAATCGCACCCGTATTGTGCGGAATCTCGGGACGCAACAACACAATTGAAAACTTGCTCATGACTTGAAAATGAAAAACACCGCGGCAAAAATGCACGCCGCCGCCGCCAAATAATTCCACGAAATCGACTGCTTCATAATCAGCACCGAAAACGGCATAAACACGAGCAGCGTCACCGCCTCCTGCGTAATCTTGAGCTGTTCCAAACTCATCGTCTTCGACCCCATCCGATTCGCCGGCACCGCCACGCAATATTCCACCAGCGCAATCCCCCACGAAACCAAAATCGCCACCCAAATCGGCGAGCCCGCAAGCGACCTCAAATGACCATACCACGCATACAGCATCACCAAATTGGAAACACACAACATCCCAACTGTCAACCAATTAATGTTTGTCATAAGCTCCTCCGCGGCACTTTTCCCTCGCGCCCACCCCTCACGGCAAAATCGCCGACGCATATCGGTCGTGCCCAGCAAAATCCTTCTCAATCTTGATCTCGCTAAAACCAAAGCTCTCAAATAACTTCCTCAGCGCCTCGCCCTGATTCTCGCCAATCTCAAAAAACACCGCGCCATTCGGCTTCAAAATATTCAGCGCATCTTGCAAATACCGCTCATAAAACTCAAGCCCACTCTCGCCGCCATCCAACGCCAATCGCGGCTCAAAATCCTTCACCTTCTTCTCCAGCGTCTCACACACCGCACTCTCAATATACGGCGGATTCGAAACTAAGACATCCACCACCCCTGGCTCATCAAAATCATCGAGCCCATCCATACACACCATCTTCACGCGCCCCTCTAGCCCCGTCCTCTCCGCATTCTCCACCGCCAGCCCAATCGCCTCCTCGCTCACATCCGTCCCCATAAAAACTGCCGCGCCCGAATACTCCTTCGCCAAACTCAAAATAATCGCACCCGTCCCCGTCCCCACATCAATCACAAACGGCACCCCCTCAAACTGCCGCGCCTTCATATACGCCAAAACCCGCGTCACCAATTCCTCCGTCTCAGGCCGTGGTATGAGCGCCCGCCGATCACATTTCAACGTCAACGTCCGAAAATCCCACTCCCCCAAAACATACTGCACTGGCTCACCCGCCACAAGCCTCTTCATCCCGCGCCGCATCGCCTCCAAAAACTTCTCGGGCACCTCCTCCTCAAAATGCCCCGCCAAAAATCCACGCCCACACCCCAGCAAGCGTGCGGCCAAAAGCTCAGCCGCCACTTGCCCATCTTCAACGCCCTTCCCGTCTAAATACGACGCCGCGCGCGAAATGATCTCTTTCCAAACCATCGAACTTAGAACGGCAAATCATCCACCGCATCGCCCGCGCTCAACGCCGCGTCATCCGGAATCGCCGGCTCCGGAACAGGCTCCGTCGACGTCCCATCACTATTCAAAACCTCAATCTTCAAACCCGTCAAATCCGTGAAATACTTCACCTGACCCTGCGGACTCGTCCATTCCCGCCCATCCAGCGCAAAATGCACCTTCACGCGATCCCCCGCCTTAATCCCATTCAGCAAATTCACGCCATCCTTCTTGAACGTGAACGGAAGATGATTCGGATACCGCGTCTCCGTCCCAACATCATCCGTCAAAATCAAATCGCGCTTGGTGAACCCACTTGCGAATGTTTGTGGCTCAAGAACCTTTTCCACAACACCAGTATAATCATACGTTGCCATCTTTTGTTTTCCTTCTTTTTTATTGTCTCTAAATCATTTCTTCTGAAGCACCGCCGCAAACGCCCCATCAAACCCAGTCTCAAACGGAAGCGACTCCCGCGACCCCACCAACTCAAAATCCTCATGCCGCTTCAAAAATGCCGCGACCTGCCCCTCATTCTCTTCCGGCTCATTCGAACACGTCGAATAAACAAGCCTCCCACCAGCCGCCACAACTGCCGCGGCCTTATCCAATATCTCCGCCTGCAACCTCACAAGCTCCCCCAACTTCTCCTCCGACCAATTCCACCGCGCATCCGGCCGCCTCCTCAATACCCCCGTATTCGAACACGGCGCATCCACCAGCACCTTCTCAAAACTGCCGCGCAATCCCACCAGCGCCTCCACAACCTCAACCTTCCCATCCAACTTCACACGCTTCAAATTCTCAACCAACTTCGCCCGCCGCGCCCGACTCACCTCACACGCCGTCACATCCGCCCCACGCCACGCCAGCTGGATCGCCTTCCCGCCCGGCGCCGCACACGCATCCAAAACCCTCTCCCCCTCCTTCACATCCATCGCCTCAACCGCAATCCCCGTCGCCGGATCCTGCACAATAAACTCCCCCGCCTCATACCCCTCAACATCCTGCACCCGCTTCCCTCGCGCCAACTTCTCAAACCGGTCCCCATACGCCAAAAACGTCTCCGCCGGCATATTATGATACGCGCACAACGCCTCCGCCTTCTCTTCCCCAAACCGCGCCTTCCAACGCCTCACCAGCACCGACGGAAAACTCTCCCGCACCTCCAGCGCCGATTCCCGAATCATCTTCTCAAACTCCCCACGCCGCCGTATCACATTCCTCAAAACCCCATTCACCACCTTCGCAATCGATGGATTCTCACACGCCTTCGCCGCATTCACCGTCTCGCTCACCGCCGCAAAATCTGGCACATCTTCCATATACAAAATTTGTGCCGCGCCCAAATACAAAAGCGCCTCCATCTCCCCCTTCGGCCACTTCTTCACAAGCTCCCCCAAAACCATCCTCAAAGGCCTCAGCCGCCGTATCGTCGTATACACCAAATCCTGCACAAACGCACGCGTCCCATCCTCCGGCAAAAGCTTCGTCGGAAACTCCTTCGTCTGCAACCAGCACGTCAAAATAAGTGCCGCGCTCTCTCGCGATGAATGTCCCATCATCCCCTCACTTCTGACCAAACGAAATCACACAGAACCCCGCCACCATAATCAAAATCCCCATCACCAAAAACGCCTTCGTCTTCTTCCCAGTCCCCTTCCATTCACCCAAACAAACCCCCAAGAGCGTCGAAAACAACACACTCGCCCCCATCACCACCGCAAACGAAATATACCTCATCTCACCCATCGCTGGCTCACCAATCTTCTGACACGCAAATTGCATCGCCCAAATAACCCCCGCCAGCGCCGCCAAACACCACCCCGCATCCGTCCGCCGATAATCCCCAAACGACTTGTTCTTGCAATTCTGCCACAAACACCACGCACCATTCACAATAAATCCACCCAACAACACCACCACCAACACCGGCATCCCAGCCCACGCCGCCGCCGTCCCCGCATTCTTCGCCGCAACTTCCATCGCCTGACCCCCCTGCAACCCAAAATTCATCCCCGCACTCGCAACCCCACTAAATACCGCCACAATCATCCCCTTCCTAAAATCAAATTCCGCGACACTTTTCTTCTTCTCTTCCTCGCTCAATTCACCTTCCTTCGACTTCCCCGCAAGCCCCACCAAAACAATCCCCACCAAACTCGCCGCCACGCCCCCAAGCACCATCAACGCCCCCGCGTCCTTCACCAAATCTGCCGCGTGACCCGTCACAATCGGCGGAATCAATGTCCCCGTCGCCGAGCACAATCCACACCCAACCGCCAACCCCAAACCAATCCCCAAATACCGAATCATCAATCCCCACGTCAAACCTCCCAGCCCCCACAACGCACCAAACCCAATACACCGCACCAATACATTCGTCGGCGTCCCGCTAATAATATCAAACACCGCCGGACACGTCACCTTCGCCAACACCATCGGAAACACCACCAACCCCGACACCGCATAAACAAACCAATACGACTCATACTTCCATCCCCGAATCCCACGGAATGGAAGCGCAAACACCGCGCCCGCAAGCCCACCAAGCGCGAACAACAACATACCAAAAAGCGAAGAGTCCATACAAATAAACCTTTCTCAACTGTCACCACATATTATACCATATTTCCGCCCCACATTCAACCCCCCAACAAAATTTTCTCTCCCCGCATCCGCCGCGCCCCTGATTCGTATCCATAGCGTTGATGGCCAAGCTATGCTTGGCCACCCGCATCCTAAATTGTCCTGTGCTCTCCCGCGCAAGCTTTTGGTAAACCCCTTACTGAATCCGAATGCACAGCCCGCCAAGATTCGCATAGAACCGCAATTGCGTCGGCTTTTCCGCATCTTCCGGATACCAATAAAGCTTCCCGCTCATACGCTTCGGCGCCACCAACTCAAATGCGTTCGTATTAATCCCGCCCGCACATTCAATCAGCGCGCAATCAAGCTTCGTCCCGCTGTGCCAAACATTCGCCTTTTCCGCAATACTCACCGTCGCCTTGCTCGCCGCGCCATCCAAACACGCGCCCTTCGACACCGTCACCGTAATCGGCGCCTGCTCATAGCCACCCTTCTCCGGCGCAAACTCAATCGTCGCCCCGCCCGCGCCCGGCAGCACAAGCCCATCGCCCGCCACAAACCGCGGCGCCTTCCCCTTGAACTCCCACGCCACCGAACCATCTGCCGCGTTGTTCAACCCAACCGGCACATTGCACGAAAACTCCGAATCATCAATCAACACCCGCGTATTGGGCCCCTTCATATAAAACGTATTGTTGCAATTCTTGAACGTCAGCCGCGAGCCCCCGCACACCTCCAAAAACGCATCCGTCGCATTGTGGAACAAAATCGGCCACCCACTCACCGCCTTCTCCAAAATCGCACCATTCTCCAACCTCAACCCGCTGCCGCTCCACATATTGTCCGACCCCGACCACGTCGACCCGCTGCACCCCGTCCAATCGCACCGCACATGGTCCAGAACCGTCTGATGATTGTACACATTCGCAACCATCGCGCCAATCGTAATCCCCGCCATCTCATCGCCCGCAGGCCCACGCAACGTCGCACGCGAACCCTCGCCACCCTTGATGTAAAGGCACTCCTCGCCGCCCGCCACATTCACAACGCCCGTCCAGCTGTTCGGAAACACAACCCTGTGATACGCCTCACGATTCGGATAAAGCTCGCTCGGATTCGCCACCGTGCACCCAGACATCGTCCAATTGTCCGCATTCTTCCAATCGCCCTCCGTCACCTCTTTCTTCCAAGTGTAAGTCGCCGTATAATCCGGCGTATAATTCCCTGCCGCGCTCTCACACGTGTACAAATCCTCGCCCGTCGTCCCATTCTCATAAACAACCTTGTAATAAATCTGCTCGAAATACGTCGGCCACGCCGCCGAAAGCGTCACCAATCCAACAGACTCAACATCCTTCGTCGCCACCAATTCCAAATTCTCCGCATCCGTCCCCAAATAAAGCTTCACGCGGTGAATATCCCCCGCACCCAACGTCGTCACCGAACACGTAAACTCCGGATTGCTCGGCTTCACCCAATTCAACGATACGCCGCTCCCATCCAAACTCCCCGCCGCCGTAGTCGTCGACGCCTTGAACGTCCGCACCACATCATCCTTCCCATCCTTTTTCAGCGTCACACGAAAATAAAGCGTCGTCTCCGGCTCAAGCCCCGTAACTGCCGCGGACTTATTCTCATACGCAACCGCCGTCCCCAAATCAACCGTCGTCGTTTTCTCCGCAGCAAAATTCTCATCCGTCGAATACTCCGCCGTCAGCGTTCCGCCCACATACGCCTCATCATTCACCGCCCAGCCATAACTAATCTTGCTCGCGTCCGCATTCTCCAAATAAAAATCAAGCACCGTATCCACCGTCTCCGGCCGATACAAAAACGACCCCTTCACAAATTCACCCTTGCCAATGTTCGCACGAAACGCCGCGTCCCCCGACTGCCACTGCGCCACATCAAACGCACCCACCGCGCCATCCGCCTCGCGATAGCACGGCACCAACCAACAACTCACCTTCCCATCATCAATCATCCGGAACGAATGCAACGTCATCGACGACGTCGAATCCGCCGTTCCCTTGTAGTTGTCCGTGAACACATACATCGGATACTCGCCATCCGTCAGCGTCCCCGTCGCCGTCAAACTCCCACTCTTCGTCGCCGACGTCCATGTCGCCGTCAGCCCATCCGTGACGACCTTCGTGCGCTCGCCAAACGTAAATGTCCCGCCACTATCCTCAACCCCCGTACGATTGTAGCCAACCTTATTACCATTCCATGCCACATAAAACACATACGCGATACTCGTCCAATGCGTACGCTGACCAAATATCGCGTTGAAGCTCGACGTCGCCTTCGCACACGTCAACTCGCACTCCACCCGCGTATTCGCCTTGTTCTTAATCCCCGTATTCAAATACTGCGTCCCCGTGCCAGTCAATCCATCCATCTCCACATACCCCGCCGGCAAATACGGCCTCTTCTTCGTCTCCGACGAAAGCACGATATTGAATGTCGCGCTTCCTCTCAACCCCTCGCTCGCCGTGCCATCCTTGCCATAAACCTTCACCGTCGCCACACCCGGCGCCGCCAAATTCGGCCACTCAACCTCGTAATCAACTCCTTCCGTGAGCGTATTCCCACTCGCATCACTCACCGTCACCACCGGACTACACGCCGTCACACCATCCACAACCTGATCCTCAATCGCCCCCACGCTCAGCCCCGCAAGCGCATCGCCACACGTCAACGCCGTCGTCGTCATGTTCGTAATAAACATCTTGCGGCAAACATCATACAAACCAATCTCCCCATCCGAATTGCGAACCGCTGGCTTCAAATCACACCGCAACGTCTCGCCATCCCAAATCTTGAACGAATAAACTGTCGTGTTAATAGCAGCATACGAATCCCCATTCCAATCCTCCCCATCATGCGTCGACGCATTATTGCCTCTAAAAAGCCCCCACGAACAAACACCATCCGTCGCCGTCCCCGTCGCCTCAAAACTCGCACTCTCACCACTCTCATTTACCCACGAACAAACCTTCGTCGCCGCATCCAGCGTCAGCGTAATCTTCTGGTCATAAAAATAATCAGTCGTCGAAGCCGAATTTTCCACCCCTGTCAAATTCCACATCACCTTACCACCCCAAAAACTCCCCGAGAAATAAAACGCCGCGTCCCGTAAACTGGACTTCCGCGAACCAAAGAAGCAGCTGTAGTATCCATTCCCACTCTTCGGATAATAGCAAACCGTCTCAACCCGCGTCGTCGGAGTATGCCAGTACGAAAGATTCATGCACTGGTTCCCATTCGCCTTGATCCATTCGACAAACGTATACTCCCGCGACAAATCTGCCGCGGCAAGATTCCACACGCTCATCGCCGCAATCGCGGCAAAAAGAACCCTCGCGCCATTCCGAAGAATCGCGTCAACCCCAGTAAACATTGGCTTTTTCATAATGTCTAAACCTCTTACAAGTTTCAATACCGTATATTATATCACATTACCCCCCCCCTGTCAATGGGGAAAAAGTGAAATTATGAAAAAATCCGCCGCGCCCTCCTTTCAAATCCCCACCCCGCGGCAGATTTAACTCCGATGCTAACAAAGTGCTCCGGCTAACGCCTCCGCTTTCCTTCGGATTTATTCAGCAACTTTCCATTGCTTGTGCCTGCTCCTCGCGAAGCAAGCGAACGCGTTAGCGGGAGCTTTTTTGTTAGGCTCGGAGTTAATTCTTCCCCGCATCCTTCGCTGCGCCTCCTTTCAATTTCATCGCTTCAAGCGCCTTCTCACGCTCTTCCTTCGAAAGCTTGTTCCACGCCAATACCTCGTCCAAATACCGCTGGACGTCCTTGCACTCAGCCTCCGTCGGCTCGTTCGCATCGTTGCGGAACTTGGCTTCCT
>CAVGIZ010000112.1:0-8250 GCA_963629255.1 Anaerovoracaceae bacterium | reverse complement strand
GGCACCAGCAGATGTGTGCGATGGGATGGGTCAACAAGAATGGCCGCGCCATCAACGCATCAAATTGGCAACGCAACTTGTTGCAGTGGTGGAAGTGGGCGAACGAACGTGAGAAGGCGCAGATTGAAGCCGAGTATCTCGCTGAGCAAAAAAGTGCCGCGGAGGCGAAGGACGACCCGGAGCCGGTGATTGCGTTTACGTTGCGGCATTGGCATGGGTGCCAGAGTCAGTGCGCGAATTTTCAGCATGGCAAGTGCGTGTGTGGGGCAAAGAGACCCGCGTGTTTTTGTGCACGCAATGATGGCTTCACGGACCGGTGCTATCACTTCAAGGCTTTGCCGCTTGAATGGCAGTGGGCGTGGGTGCTGGACCCAAAGTTTTGGGAGCCGCATGTGAGGATTGATCAGTGGGGTCGGCCTTGCAATTTTGCGGGTTTCAAAGCGACGGAGAAAGGGCAGAGCGTGAAAGCGTACTTTGATGCGCATCCGGACGAGCTGGAGGAAGCCAAGTGGCGCAATGACCACGCCGAGCCGACGGAAGCGGAGTGCGCTGAAGTGCGTGCATGGTTGGCGTGGGTGGCGCGAGCGAAGGCGCGTGGCAAGCGCAAGGAGGCTGGGAAATAGAATTCGTTTGATGGTTCGTCGATAAACCATTGTGCGGCAGGCAACTGCCGCGCGACGCTGGTTACAGCATTGATCTTTGACAATTGAATATTTTTTGATACGCGGGAATCTGCCGCGGTTAGGGTTGGAGGTCACCAACTTTCGACTTGAGAACGATCCTGAACGCCGCGGATGAGCTCCGAGATTTTTTGATCGGGCGACTTGGTCGTAAGGCGAATGTAATACAAAATGGCGTGCGTGCCCGCTTCGTACAAACTCGCGCGATCGCCCTTCACATCCATAAAACCGATGTTCTTGTCGGCACAGGCGATGCGTAATTCGGCCAAGCGGAGCAAGCGTTTGGTGGCGCTCGGCAACGCGCCAAAGCGGTCCTTCAATTCGCTTGAAATCTTTTTGAGGTCGCCCTTCGAGCTCGCCTCGGCCATGCGCTTCATGAAGGACATACGAAGGACATCATCCTCGATGTAGTCGTAGGAAAGCGCCGCGTTCGCATTCGGGTTTTCCGATTCGGGCGAAGGATCAATGAAATCAAGATTGAGCCGCACATCGACAATCGCGTGCATCTTCTCGCCCTTCATTTGCGCGATAGTGCGTTGAAGAAGTTGGCAATAAAGGCCGAAGCCAATCGCGGCAATGTGACCAGATTGTTGGGCGCCGAGGAGGTTGCCCGCGCCGCGCAATTCCAAATCGCGCACGGCCAAGTTGAAGCCGCTCCCCAGCCCGCCATGACGTTTCAAGGCGGTCAAGCGTTCGCGCGCATCGGCAGGGATTGCACCTGTTGAAGGCAAGAGGAAGTAGGCGTGGCCTTGGCGTGCGCTGCGCCCGACGCGGCCGCGCAATTGATACAAATCGGCAAGGCCAAATGTCTCGGCTTGGTCAACGATAATTGTATTCGCGCGTGGAATATCGATGCCCGATTCAACGATGGTCGTCGAAAGGAGAACATCAAATTTGCCGCGCTCGAAATCGCGCATCTTGCGTGCGAGCGTTTTCGCATCCATCTGACCGTGCGCGACGACGATGCGCACATTGGGACAAAGTTCGTGCAACCGCTTCTCGACGTGGCCAATCGAAAGGACGCGATTATGCAGGAAGAAGACTTGACCGCCGCGGACCAATTCTGCCGCGATAGCCGCGCGAATGACGTCATCGGAATCAGTAACGACATGGGTTTGAACGGCGACGCGTTCGCGCGGCGGGGAACGAAGGAGCGAGAGGTCGCGAACGCCCGTCATGGAAAGGTAAAGGGTGCGCGGGATAGGCGTTGCCGAAAGTGTGAGAATGTCGGCCGTCGTGCGGAGCGACTTGAGAAACTCCTTGTGGCGCACGCCAAAACGTTGCTCCTCGTCAATGATGATGAACCCCAAATTCTTGAAGGCGACGCGTTTGGTGAGGATGGCGTGGGTGCCAATCACGATGTCGCACGCGCCCGTCGCGAGGCGTTGAAAAGTGCCGCGGTGGGTGTCCGTCGTTTGAAAGCGCGAGACGGCTTCGATGCGAATGGGCGTGCCATCAAAGCGCGACGTAAACGTTTCAAAGTGTTGTTCAGCGAGGACGGTTGTTGGAGCGAGGACGGCGACTTGCAATCCATTCATCGCGGCAATATACGCCGCACGCATCGCGACTTCCGTCTTGCCATAACCGGCGTCGCCACAAATGAGACGGTCCATCGGCTTCGTGGCCGCCATGTCTTTTTTGACGGCATCAATCGCGGCTTGTTGGTCAGGCGTTTCATCGTAGGGGAACGCCGCTTCAAAGGCTTCCAATCCTTCACATGGAACGGTGCACGCAAAGCCAGGAACGAGATTGCGCTTCGCTTGCGTTCGCAAAAGCCCAGCCGCGAGATCGGCGACGGACTTTTCCGCATCGGCCTTATCCTTCTCCCAACGCGTGCCGCCGAGCGTATGAAGCTCGACCTTTTCGCCGCGCACGCCCACATAGCGCGAAAGCAAGTAGGCATGGGTCGCGGGCACATGTAACTTGGTGCCGCCCGCATATTCAATCGTGAAGACTTCACACTTCTTGCCATCAACCGTAATCTCGGTCGAGCCAATGTAACGCCCAATGCCATGATTGATGTGAACAACATATTCGCCAGGCTCAAGATCGTCAAAGTCATTCAGCCGCGCGCCTTGATTGCGTTCGGCCGCGGCAGATTTTCGATAGTGCGTCTTACGCTTAGCAAAGACACGATCTGCCTTCGTGACAACAACAAGCCCCGCGATTTCGAATCCGCCCGAGAGGTCATCAATCTTAAGGACGCAATCGCCACGCGCCTCCGCGGCCTTGATATGCTGGGCCAAACGCTTGCGCGCCGCTTCAAACAATTCAGGATGATGTGCCTCGTCCGCGCCTAATTCCGCAAAGCCCGGGAGTGGCGCCGTTTGAAAATTGAACGTCGGCACACCTTGCGGCGCGGGCTCGCCCGTATAAACATAGTGCGAAAACTGCCGCGCCCCCAGGAGCGTCTCCAGCACCCCGTACGCATTGTGTTCCAAGGCAAGGACGCATGTTTCCTCAGGCAAAATATCTCCCAATTTCGCCGCGCCACCTTCCGATGTGATGGGCAAAAACGTTGCTGTCGAAATACGTTCAACCGAAAGCTGACTCGCCGCATTGAACGTGCGCAAGCTTTCTAAATCTTCGCCAAAGAACTCCGCACGAATTGGAAACTCTTCGCCTGGCGACCACGCATCCACAATTCCGCCGCGGACCGAGTAGTCCCCTTCCTTCTCAACCGTCACCACGCGCGAATAGCCAAGCTTCGCAAGTTGCTCGCACACATCCGTAAAATGTGCCGCGCCCGATGCCACTTCCAAAGCAGGAATCGTACCCGATGGAATGGGCGCTTCAAGCGCTTGCACGGACGCAACAATCACACACGGGTACGGCGCCAAAGCCCATGCCCGCAAGGCCGCGACCGCCTTCAACCGCAACCCAATCGCCGTACGATCATCTTCAAAAGGCGGCGGAAATTCAAGAACGCGCGCCGCCGTCACAAGCCGCAAATCATCGACCAGCCGATCCGCCTCGGGAAGGCCTGGCACAATCGCGAGAACGCACCGCGGCACTTTTCCCGCACCGAGGAGCTCATCGGCCAAAAACGCATCGGCCGCGCCTGTCAGCGACGGAACACAAAGAGCCCCCCGCGCATCAAACCCGGGGGGTGTAAACGCAGCGGCAAAAATCCGCCGCGCATTCTCAAGTGTTTCCGTCAAATCAAGTTTACGCCCAAGTCCTTCATGGTCACGACCTTCGGATCAATCGACGTCGCCTTCATCGGCTTCAACGCCTTCACGTTGAACTCGTAGCCATTCGGTCCGAGCGGCCACACGACCGGCGCCGTGTTGAGAATCGTCGCGCGGAAGCCCTGCATCGTCGCGCCCATATTGCCCGTGTGCGACGAGTTGCAACCTTCGTTCTCAATCACGAACGGGTGCTGATAACCCTTCGCCATCAAGTTCTCAAGGAACTTCGTCCAGTCACACGAATCATTACCACCGAAGCCCGGAAGCCGCGGCTCATAGCTCAAACGATCCCACTCGCCACCCGGGAGCGGCACGCCCGCCTTCTTCGCAAGCGCCGCGCCCACCGACTGCTGCGGATAAAGCCGACCCCAATGCACCGCTTCCTCATCGTTCACAAAGTTGCGCGTCCCCTTGATATGCACGCGGCGCAGCTTCTTGAAGTTCATCGCATTGATAACATCCGTCGGGTCAATGTGCTGCCAAATATCGTGCGACGGATCGTACGTTTCCTGGAGCGCCGAATCATCATCAAGAATCGCATACATCAGCTTACGCGCGGCAAGGCACCCCGGCAAATTGTTGTACGCATCCGGCGCCGTCACAGGCTGCCAACCTTCCATCGGGCAGTTCTCCACGCACACCGTCACGCCGAGCGACTTCGCATAATTCAAAATCGGCTGGAACACCGTTTTGAACTTGTACAAGTTCTTTTCAAACCCACCATCCGTGCGACCCAAAATGTGATCATACCCCACAAACGTGCCGCACACCACATCGTTCGCATCGCCACCGAGCATCGCCGCGATTCGAATCAACTTCAAAATGTGGTTCTGATTCTTGACCTGATTCTCCACCGCGCCGCCAATCAAATTGTCATACGCGCCCACCGAAATGCGCAAATTCTCCTTGTTGCAAATATCAATAATCTGCTGCGCACGCGCCGGCGTGAAATGATCATAATCAAGATGCGTCGCAATATGGTCCGCACGATCCGTCTCACGACGAAACACACACAGCTCCAAACCCTGCGCCCCGAGCGCCTTCGCACGCGCCACGACCGCTTCGAAATCCTTGTCCGCGGCAAATGCACTCGTCATCAACCAAATCGGATTATTGTTCGCCTTGGGCTTGGCGGCATGCGCCAAAGCCTTGTCTGTAAAGGCTCCGACCGCTGCGAGGGCCGCCGCGCCTTTGAAAAAATCACGTCTATTCGTTGCTATCATTTTGTCTAGTCTCCTATTTAGGAATTGAAGATGTTTCGTATTATACCATATTCCCGCCCAAACTTCAACCCCCCACGGCAAAAATCTGCCGCGGAGGGAAGAGAGCAAATCAAAACTGCCGCGCTCGCGACAACTTCATTTCGCCTCAATCATCCGCAAGAAGTATTCATGCACCCGCGTGTCTGTCCCAAGCTCCGGATGAAACGCCGTCACCAATTGCCGCCCCTCCCGCGCAGCCACAATGCGACCTTCCACCTTCGCCAAAACCTCCACGCCCGCATCCACTTCCGTGATGTACGGCGCACGAATAAACGTCATCGGAATTTCTCCAATCCCATCCATTCGCGCCACCGTTTCGAACGACCCCAATTGCCGTCCATACGCATTCCGCTTCGCCCGAATGTGCATCGTCTCGAGACGTTCAAAGCTTTCGCCTTCCACGTCTTTCGCCAGCAAAATAAGGCCCGCGCACGTGCCAAACACCGCGCCGCCCTTTTCAATAAACTCCTTCACGCCTTGGAGCAAACCCAATTCGCGCAGGAGTTTCGCTTGCGTCGTCGATTCGCCGCCAGGAATAATGAGCCCATCTTTCGACCGCTCAAAATCCGCCGCGCAACGAACCTCGAAACAATGCACACCCAAACCCTCGAGCATCTTGCGATGTTCGGCAAAGGCCCCTTGCAAGGCCAATATTGCGATGTCCATTTTATTTGCCGCGCTCAGCCATCAACAGCTGAATCTCGTCCTCATTGATGCCGACCATCGCCTCGCCCAAATCCTCAGAAAGCTCCGCAAGCATCTTCGGATTATCATAGTTCGTGACGGCCTTCACAATCGCGGCCGCGCGCTTGGCGGGATTCCCACTCTTGAAAATCCCCGACCCAACAAACACGCCTTCCGCGCCCAGCTGCATCATAAGTGCCGCGTCCGCTGGCGTCGCAACGCCCCCCGCGGCAAAATTCACAACAGGCAACTTCCCATTCGCATGCACAAACTGCACAAGGTCAAGCGGAACTTGCAAGTTCTTCGCCGCCTCATAAAGTTCATCTTCCGCCATCGACGCTAAGCGACGAATCTCGCTCTGCATCAAGCGCATGTGACTCACCGCTTGCACCACGTCACCCGTACCCGGTTCACCCTTCGTACGAATCATCGTCGCGCCCTCGGCAATCCGCCTCAACGCCTCACCCAAGTTCTTCGCACCGCACACAAACGGCACATCAAACTTCGTCTTGTCAATGTGATGAATGTTGTCCGCCGGCGAGAGCACCTCACTCTCATCAATGTAATCGATCTCGATCGCCTGGAGGATTTGCGCCTCCGCAATATGGCCAATTCGGCATTTGGCCATGACCGGGATTGAGACGGCCGCTTGGATGCCTTTGATCATCTTCGGGTCGCTCATACGTGAAACGCCCCCCGCGGCACGAATGTCCGCCGGAATGCGTTCAAGTGCCATCACCGCGCACGCGCCCGCCTCTTCGGCAATACGCGCCTGTTCAGGCGTGGTGACGTCCATAATAACACCGCCCTTGAGCATCTGCGCCAAGTTGCGGTTCAATGTCTGTCTTTCGTTTTTCATAATAGAACCTTACCTTCCCGACCCCGCTCTCGCAAGGCCTTTCAAGTAGGACTTGTAATGACCGCATATTATACCACTTTTTACCTCCCTCCGCAAGGGGGTATTTTCAAAAAAATAAACCGCGGCAAAATCTGCCGCGGCCACCATCAACCTTCTAAACCTCCCAAACCTTCTAAACCTCTGTACTCGCTACTGTATCCGAATGCACATCCCGCGCGGCTCGCCCTCTTGCGGATAGTCAATAATGTATGTCCGCCGGCCGCCGGCCGCCCAGACGCCGAAGCACCCCTCCGGAGCATTGTTCGCCTCGTAAGTCCCCACCTCGACGTCGCTCGTCAGATTCTTGAACGACGAACACTGCTCCAGCGCCTCCTTCCACCCCCACCGCTTCGAACAGTAGATCCTAAACCGCGGCAAGGACGAGTTGTTCGCGTTCGAATCGTTCTCCGCATTGCTAGTCCACTTGAACCCCTCGATCATTCGACCCATCGTGTGCGTCACCCGCTCGGCACTCATCATCTGCGTCCCGTCCTCGCTCCTATACGCCGGGCCCAACAGATACACCGACCCACCAGACTGCGACAAGCACGTATCAACAAGCGAATCATTCACCATGTTCGTCAGCGACGGCAAGTAGAGACGAAGCTCTTTCACCGAATTGCAATTCCTCGTGAACCAAGCACTATTCACACCAAACTGCCGCACTTTTGGCCACCAGATCGTCACCGTCTTCAAATATCCATTATTCCCATAGCACAACAACCGCCCCTCGTCAATCCCATTCCCCTTGCTCCCCAAATAATTATCGCCGCGCAAATACAAATTCGTCACATGCCCAAAACTCTCATACGAAATATCCCCAGTCTGATTCGTCACCACCAGCGACCCCGTAATCAATTGCTTCCCAGACCACCAGCAGAGCGCCCACAATCCCATCGACTGCACCGCCGGCGACACAAGCTCCGACACATCATTCGTCACACACGTAAAATGCAACACCCGCTCATTCCACTTCACCAAATTCGGACACCGCAAAATCACATTCGTCAAACCCCAACAGTACGCAAAGTTATCGCTCATCGCCTCCGTCACCAAATCGCTCTTGACGTACACCCTCTTAATATGGATGTTCGCATCATTCGTCGTCGCAAGCGTATCATCCCGACCCTTGTTAATCCCCAGCACAGGCAAATTCGCCGCATCCGTCGCCCAAATCTCTTTCACCTTCACCTTCTGCCAACCCGCATTCCCAGTCGGAAACGTCAACTTCTTCACCTCCGTCTTCACCCCATCCGCCGTCTCGACCTTCACATTCAGCAAATTCAAAACCTTCGCTTCTTCACCCTCGTAATACGACGCCCCCAACGCAAGCGCACCCGTCAGAGCATCAAACGTCGCACCAATCACCCAATCGCCCTGCACCACGCAATTCGCATTCGTTGGATTCCCCGTCTCCCCAACCGCATAATACCGCCACACGTTGTCGGACGCATCCGGCATTCCATTCAGTGTCTCCAGCTCTTGCACTGCAAACACATCCACCGCGGCAAAAATAATTGCCGCGACCACGCACA
>CAVGIZ010000111.1:0-8372 GCA_963629255.1 Anaerovoracaceae bacterium | reverse complement strand
GCCGCTGATTGAATAAGCGCGGCAGTTTTTAGCTGGTTACAGCATTGATCTTTGACAATTGAATAGTTTGTTAACTCCGAGCCTAACAAAAGGCTCCCGCTAACGCGTTCGCTTGCTTCGCGGGGAGCAGGCATTGAATTGGTGGGGGGTTACCAAAAGCTTGCGCTTTTGGCACAGGACAAGGGTGCGACCCAAGGTTTCGGGGGGCGGCGCCCCCGCGCCGTGAGCGAAGGTGAGGACAAACTTAGTGGCGGATGATGATATCAAGCCAGGAAAGTTGGTTTAGATGGTGGGACGTGAGCGAAGGAGAGGGCGGGGCTTTGGGGTGGAAGCAAGGATGGGGGCATTTAGGTGGAGAGAGGTTAGGTTGCTTACGCGAAGAGAAAAACTGCCGCGGGGGGTTGAGTGTTGGGCGAAAATATGGTATAATATGGGGCATGAAGACAAAGAAGAAGTTAAATATGGTCATTGCTCAGTCGGGCGGGCCGTCGATGGTGATTAATGAATCGCTCGTTGGGGCGGTTTTGGAAGCGCGGAAGTCCGCGCGGATTGGTCGCATCCTCGGTGCGCGGCATGGGATTCTTGGGATATTGGGGAATGACTACATTGATCTTCGCAAGGCGAGCGTGAAGAAGTTGGAGGCGATTGGCGAGACGCCGTCGAGTGCGTTGGGGAGTTGTCGGAAGAAGCCGACGGTGGAAGATTGCCGCGCGATTTTTGAGGCGTTTCGGAAGTTGGACGTTGGGTATTTCTTCTACATTGGTGGGAATGATTCTGCGGATGCGGCGCGGATTGTGGCGGAGGAAGCAGAGAAGGAGAATTATCCGCTGGTGGTGTATCACATTCCGAAGACGATAGATAATGATTTGAGGAGTTGTGATCACACGCCGGGGTTTGGGTCCGCGGCACGTTTTGTGGCGAGTGCGTTGAAGGGTGATGACCTGGATAATCGGGCATTGGGTGGTGTGAAGATAGACATCATCATGGGGCGCGATGCGGGGTTTTTGACGGCGAGCGCGGCGTTGGCGAGGGAGAACAAGAATGATGGTCCGCACTTAATTTATTTGCCTGAGGTGCCGTTTAGCTTGGAGAAGTTTGAGGCGGATGTGCTGGGGGCGATGAAGAAGTATGGGCGGTGCGTGGTGGCGGTGTCGGAGGGGATTCGAGATGAGAAGGGGGAGTCGATTGGTGCGAAGTTTGCGGGTGGGGAGAAGGATTCGCATGGGAATGTGCAGATGAGCGGGACGGGTGCGTTGGGGGATTATTTGGCGAAGTTTTTGAAGGCGACGGGGAAGGTGAAGAGGGTGCGTGCGGATACGTTTGGGTATTTGCAGCGGAGTTTTCCGGGTGTGGCGTCGAAGGTGGATCAGGCGGAGGCGCGCGCGGCGGGTGCGGCGGCTGTGAAGGCGGCGTTGAAGGGTGAGCTGACGAAGGGGACGATTGCGATTTTGCGTGCGAAGGGGAAGAAGTATCAGGTGGCGTTTGCGCCGCAGCCGATTGCGAACGCGGCAAAATTTACGCGGAGCGTGCCGAAGAATTTCATCGCGAAGAATGGACATGATGTGACCGCGGCGTTTATTGAATATGCGCGGCCGCTTGTAGGGGAGTTGCCACACTGCGAAATTTTCTAACGGGGAAGAGAACTTCGATGCTCAATCTTTCACAACGCCAAAAACAAGTCCAGACGCTTGCGCCGCGGCAGATGCAGGCGCTGAAGTTGCTCGCGACGTCGCTTCCGGAATTGCGTGCGGAGATTGTGGCGGAGATGAATCGGAATCCGGCGATTGAGGATGTGGACCGGCCGCTGGAGACGTCGATGTCTGAGATTGAGCAGCGGCGGGAAGAGGAATCGCAAGCGCCAGATTATCCGGAAGATGATTTCACGCCGGGGGTGAATTATGATGAGGAGGCGGCGGAGCGGCGGCAAAGTTTCTTTGATAATCAGGTCAAGGAAGAGACGTTGCAGGAGCATTTGTTGGCGCAGCTGGCGACGTCGGATATTGCGGAAGAAGATTGGCCGATGGCGGAAGTGCTGATTGGGGATTTGGATGAGAATGGGTATTATCGTGGGTCGATTCCAGATGTGATGACGGCGTTTCAGAAGACGAAGGAACAGGTGCTCACGACGCTGGGGAAGTTGATGGAGTTTGATCCGCCGGGGTGTGGGGCGCGGACGCCGAAGGAATGTTTGCTGGCGCAGATGGACAACTTGTATGATTCGCCGTATGAGGATGATGTGCGGGCGATTATTACGGACCATTTGGAAGATTTGGCGGCTGGGCGTTATGAGGTCATTGAGAAGAAGTTGGATTTGACGCCGGCGCAATTTAAGGAAGCGGTGAGGTTGTTGAGGACGCTGGATGGGCGGCCGGGGCGGCAGTATCAGAGTGTGCGGGAGAGGGTTGAATACATCAATCCGGAAGTGCATGCGGTGAAGCGTGAGGGGCGTTGGATTGCGGAGACAGATGAGCGGAGTTTGCCGGAGATTCATTTGTCGAAAACGTTCGCGGCACTTTTGGAGGACCCGAAGCAGACGGCGGAAACGAAGGCGTATGTGAAGGAGAGGATTGCCGCGGCGCAGGCGTTTCGTGAGGCGATTCAGAAGCGGCAGAAGACGGTGCAGGATATTGCGCAGGCGATTTTTGACCGGCAGCAGGAGTTTTTTGAGAAGGGCTTGAGCGCGTTGAAGCCGTTGACGGAGTTGGAGGTTGCGGAGAAGGTGGGCGTGCATAGTACGACGGTGTCGCGGACGGTGCGGGATAAGTATGCGTCGACGCCGCAAGGGACGTTTGAGCTCAGGCGGTTTTTTGCGTCAGGTGTGACGACGGCGGCGGGCGAGGCGGTTTCGCAGACGGCGATTTTGGCGAAGTTGCGGGAGATTGTGGACAATGAAGATGAGACGGCGCCGTTGTCGGATGAAAAAATTGCCGCGGCGTTGAAGGAGGCGGGGTTTCCTGTGGCGCGGCGGACGGTGGCGAAGTATCGCGACAAGTTGCATATTCCGGGGACGACCGATCGGCGGAGAAAGATTTAGGAGGTTCGAAATGATTGAGTTTTCAGAGAGTCAAAAGAAGACGATTACGCGTGGACTGACGGTGTTATCGTTTACGGTGTTGTTTTTGTTTGTGGGGTTTGTGGCGTGGATTGTGTTGAAGGCGTTGGCGTTTGCGAGTCCTGCGATTGTACCGGTGATTGTGGGGTTTTTCCTGGCGCTTTTCTTCAAGCCGTATTATGAATGGTGGAAGAGTGTGGTGCGCAATCCGTCGCTGGCGGTGGCGATTATGTTGCTGACGATTTTGGTGCCGCTTGTTTTCTTTTTGTGGTATGCGGGTGCGGTGATGGTGGATCAAGTTTCGAATTTGGTACGGCAAGGGCCGGAGCTTGTGGCGAAGGTGACGGATTGGTTTCGTGTGACGTTCCCGAAGTTGAAGGCGCTGTTGGAACAGTTTGGAATTAACACGGCGGACATTGGGAGTTTGTATACGGATTATGCGCCGTCGGCGGTGAAGGCGGGGACGGGGGCGCTGAAGTGTTTGGGCGGGATTGTTTCGGCGCTTGTTGCGATGATTTTCTTTGTGTTTTTCTTGACGACACGGGAGCGGCGCGGGAGTGAGATTGTTTCGCAGATGCCGTTTTTGAAGGATGAGACGAAGTCGTTTGTTGCGGAGCAGATTGATGCGTTCATTGATATTTTGGTGAGTTTCTTCCAGCGGCAGACGGTGATTTGTTTGATTGAGGGCGTGTTGTATGGGACGGGTTTTGCGCTGGTGGGGTTGCCGTATGGGTTTATGATTGGGTTTGCGTTGGGGGTGTTGAATTTGATTCCGCTGTTTGGTTCGGTTGTGTGTTTGCCGGTGGCGTTGCCGATGGCGTATTTTGCGCATGGGGGTTCGATGGTGCGGCTCGTGTTGGTGTTGTGCGTGTGGGCGGCGGGGCAGTTCCTTGATGGGTATTTCATTACGCCGCGGATTCAAGGCAACAAGACGGGGCTCGGCTATGCGGGCGTGATCTTTTCATTTTTCTTTTGGGCGACATTACTTGGACCCGTTTTGGGCATGCTCCTCGCGATTCCGCTCTCGGCATTTTGCGTCGTACTCTGGCGCGCATTGAAGTCGAAATACATTAAGCCAGTCGTCTAAAGTTATGTTTGAAAATACCATATTCGGTCGCCTCGACCAAGCCCTGCAGCACGCCATCAAGGATGCACATTATACGGAGCCGACGCCCATTCAGGCTGAGGCGATGCCTTATCTTTTGGAAGGGCGCGATTTGATTGGCTGCGCGCAGACGGGCACGGGGAAAACCGCCGCGTTCATGCTGCCGATTTTGAACCATCTCATTCGCAATCGCAAGCCGCGGCACGTGGGGCATCCGCGTGCGTTGGTGTTGTCCCCGACGCGTGAATTGGCCGCGCAAACGGCTGAGAATGTGAAGCTCTATTCGAAGTACATTGACATGCCTTTTGCGTGCGTGTTTGGGGGCGTTTCGCAGTTTGGGCAGACGAAGGATATTAAGCGCGGTGCGGAAGTTGTTGTGGCGTGTCCGGGCCGCTTGATTGATTTGATGACGCAAGGGATTATCTATCTTGATCAAGTGGAATGTTTCGTTCTGGACGAGGCCGACCGCATGCTGGATATGGGCTTTCTGCCTGACATCAAGCGCATCATTTCAAAGCTTCCGCTGGCGCGGCAATCTTTGTTCTTTTCCGCGACACTTTCTTCGCAAATCAAGAAGCTGGCGGGTGAGCTTGTACATGATCCAGCGCAGGTGACTATTTCGCCTGAAGCGCCGACGGTGGAGCGCATCAATCAGAAGGTGATGTTCGTCGAAAAGAATCAGAAAGATTCGCTTCTTATTCATCTGCTCGAGACGCATCCGGAGTGGTCGAAGGTGATTGTGTTTGCGAAGATGCGGCATGGGGCGGATCGTATTGTGAAGAAACTTTTGCGTGCGGATATTCCGTGCGCGGCGATTCATTCCGATAAGACGCAAGGCCAGCGTACAAAGGCGTTGGAGAACTTTCGGCATGGGCGCAATCGTGTGTTGGTGGCGACGGATATTGCGAGCCGCGGCATTGATGTGCCCGATATTTCGTGCGTCATCAATATGGAATTGCCGCTTGAGACGGAAAGCTATGTGCACCGGATTGGGCGCACGGCGCGGGCGGGCGAATCGGGCATTGCGATTAGTTTTGTCGCGAGCGATGAGCGTGGCCTTTTGCGTGCGGTTGAACGTTTTATTAAGAAGTCAATTCCGATTGATCGCGACCAGCCGTTCCATTCGGAGCAGGCCGCCGCGAATAATGGCAAGGGCAATGAGGGCTTGCCGCAAGCGCCGTGGGTGCAGAGGCGGCGCCCGAACAAGGGCGAATCGTTTGATCGTAACCGCGGGAAATCTGCCGCGGAAGGGAAGGAGATTCCCGACGACATTTTTAGCGACAGCGAAGTGCCGCACGGCAAGCGCAACGACCGCAACCACCATCATGGCAACTTCAAGAAGCGCGGCGAATTTCGTCCACATAAGAATAGAAGTAAACCGCATCGTTCGAATGGTCACAAGTCCTTCAAAGGTGGGCGGCAAAGCGATTTTGGCAAGAGTGCCTTCTAACATTTACTAACAACCGAAACGGAGAAACTTATGTATATTACTTGCTTGGATTTGGAGGGCGTGCTCGTCCCTGAAATCTGGATTGCATTTGCGGAGAAGACGGGGATTCCCGAGTTCCGTCGCACCACGCGCGATGAGCCGGACTACGATAAATTGATGCACTATCGGATTGACCTTTTGAAACAGCATGGTCTTGGGCTTCACGAAATTGAGGACGTGATTGCGAAGATTGAACCGCTTGAAGGCGCGGCAGAATTTCTCGACAAGCTTCGCGAGCGCATGCAGGTGATGATTCTTTCGGATACCTTTGAACAGTTCGGCCGCCCGCTCATGAAGAAGCTCAATTGGCCGACGCTCTTTTGCAACTCGCTCATCGTTTCGCCGTTGGGCGAAATTACGGGTTATCGCATGCGTTGCCCGCAGTCCAAGCTCACGACCGTGCGTGCCTTGCAAAGCTGCGGATTCGAAACAATTGCCGCGGGTGATAGCTTCAATGATCTTGGCATGATTCGTGCGTCCAAGGCGGGCTTTCTGTTCCGTTCGACGGACGCAATCAAGGCCGCGAATCCCGACCTTCCCGCATTCGAAGATTACGATTCTTTCGCGGAAGCAATTTTTGCCGCGGCCCAGTAAATAAAGGCGATGAGCGCACCTTCTTCAGAAGAATCTTACGCGGCCGTTCTTGAGGTTGCGCGCCTTGTGAAAGCCGCGGGAGGGTGTGCGCTCCTGGTGGGCGGGAGCGTTCGCGATGCGCTTCTTGGGGGCCATCCAAAAGACTTCGATGTTGAAGTCTATGGGCTTTCTGCGGAGCGCCTCCAAGCGGTTCTCGCCGAACGTTTTCAACTTGATTTGGTGGGCCAATCTTTTGGTGTCATCAAACTTCATCATGTGGATGTGGACGTTGCTTTGCCGCGGCGCGAAACGAAACTCGGCGAAGGACATCGCGCGTTTGAAATTGAGTACGACCCGAACTTGCCACTTGCAGAAGCGGCTGCGCGGCGCGACTTTACCATCAATGCCATTTATCGCGATCCGCTGACGGATGAGATTCTTGATCCTACGAATGGTCGCAAAGATTTGGAACTGCGCATTCTTCGCCACGTCTCGCCGCACTTTGCGGAAGACCCCTTGCGCGTCCTTCGTGGCATGCAATTTGTTGCACGCTTCAATCTTTTTGCCGCGCCCGAGACAATCGAAATCTGCCGCGGAATGACAAGCGAAAATTTGCCGCGGGAGCGACTCTTTGAAGAATGGGCCAAGCTTCTGACGAAAGGAATCAAGCCTTCGCAAGGTCTCACTTTTTTGCGCGAAGTCGGTTGGGTGCGGTATTATCCTGAGCTCAAACGTTTGATTGGTTGCAAGCAAGAACCGAAGTGGCATCCGGAAGGGGACGTCTGGAATCATACGCTTTGCACGCTTGATGCTTTTGCCGCGCAACGGCCTGCGGAGGGCGACGTGCAAGAAGATTTGATTGTCGGGCTTGCGGTCCTGTGCCATGATTTGGGTAAGCCTGCGACGACGCGGTTTGATCCTGTCAAAAAGCGCATCCGCTCGCTTGGGCATGATGAAGCGGGCGTCGCGCCGACGCTTTCTTTTCTCAAGCGCCTGACGAATGAAGAGCGCCTCTTGAAAGAGGTGCCGCCGCTCGTGCGCCTTCACATGCGACCCTTTGCGATGTGGAAGGCCCATTGTGGGGCGAGCGCGATTCGTCGTCTCGCGGCCAATGTGGGGCGCATTGATCGTTTGTTGCGTGTGGCCGCGGCAGATGATGCGGGTCGCCCACCTTTCCCATCGGACCCGACGCCGCTCAAGTGGCTCGCCGCCGAAGCCGAAAAACTTCGCGTGGCCGATGCCGCGCCGCATCCCTTGATTCAAGGGCGCGACCTGATTGCGCTGGGCCTCACGCCGAGTCCAACTTTTTCCAAGCTCATTCACGCCTGCTACGAAGCCCAACTCGATGGCGTCTTTACCGAGCACAAAGGCGCGCTGGACTATCTCAAAGGCCTCCTCAAAAAATGAAGACGCCTTACATCTTGTGGGATTGGAACGGCACGCTCCTTGATGATACTCAAGCGGGGCTCGACACATTCAATTTGATGCTTGCGCGCCGCGGCAAAAATCCTATCTCGCTTTCCTACTATCGCGACCATTTCGCTTTTCCCGTCAAGCCTTTCTACGCCGAGATTGGATTTGACCTTCCCTATGAAGATTGGGATTCGATTGCTCGCGAATATCACGAAACGTATGCAACGTTCAAGCCGCAACTCAACCGCGGCACTTTTTCTGCACTGACACTATTAAGGAATAAAGGCATTGGTCAATCCATCATTTCGGCTTTGCGCCAAGATTTGCTCGAAAAGGAAACTGCCGCGCACGGCGTCACACCCTTTATGGAATTTGTTCGCGGCACCGACAACCTGAATGGAAGTTCCAAGCTCGAACGTGCCAAAGAACTCCTTGTTGAAATCTGCCGCGCGCATCCAACGGATGATTTGGCTTTTACGTTGATTGGTGATTCGCTTCACGATGGAGAGGTTGCCGCGGCGCTTGGAATTGATTGTATCTATTGCGCCGAAGGGACACATTCGTTTGCGCGTTTGTCGGCACACGGAAGAACTGCCGCGACCTTGCTTGATGCGCTTTCGTTTATCCTTTTACCTAAAACATCCGCCTCCGCAGGGTTATAAACTTCATTAAAGGTTGTTGTTCGAGTTTTCAAGGGGAGAAGATGGTCGGGAGAGGGGGTTTCTTTGGGTGGGCGAAGG
>CAVGIZ010000110.1:0-8377 GCA_963629255.1 Anaerovoracaceae bacterium | reverse complement strand
CTTTTCAAGCCTCAAAAATAAATTTTCAAGCCTGAATTTTTTCGTCTAGCTGTTCAAATGCAAAAAACCTCGGCTCTAAAATCTGTCGCGCCTGTCTCACTTCTTTGCCCAATCCGAAAGACACTCGCAACCCGTCTCCGTAATCAAAATCAAATCCTCAATACGCACACCCAGCTTCCCTTCAAGATAAATCCCTGGCTCAACTGTCACAACCATCCCTGGCTCCAGCACCATGTCCGACCCCTTCCGCGCCACCGGCCATTCATGAATCTCAAGCCCCACACCATGCCCCAACGCATGCCCAAATGCCTCGCCATACCCCGCCTTCTCAATAATGCCCCGCGCCACCGCATCTAACTCACCCGCCGTCATCCCCGGCCGCGCCGCACGAATCGCCGCTTCATTCGCTTCCTTCACGATTGCGTAAACATCGCGATACTCCGAGCCTACCTTCCGCGGCACTTTATTCCGCGTCAAATCCCCACAGTACCCTTTATACTTGGCCCCCAGATCAACAAGAATCGGTTCCTTGCCCGTCCACACCGTCTCGTCTGGAACGTGATGACATTCCGCGGCATTTTTCCCAACGCACACAATCGTGTCAAATGCCTCACCCTCAGTGCCTAAAGTAAAATAAGCCTTGATTCGCTGCGCCATTTTGATTTCGGTCATACCATGCCTGAAATCCTTTGTGGCCTCTCTAAAAAAAGCGCACGTCAAATGTTCAACCATCCGAATCATCAAAATCTCATCTTCCGACTTGATGGCCCTCAAGCCCAACATCATCTCGCTGACATCAACAAACTCCGCCCCCGAATGTGCCGCGGAAAGCTCCAAGAACTTCGCATGCGCAAGCGAAAACTCACACCCAATTCGCGACGCCTTAAAACTAACCTTGCGAATATCCCCGACCTCCAGCCACGGCGCCTCGCGATGCACCATCGGCACATAACGAAAGTCCGTATAAAACTTGACCGCGGCACTTTTTCCACGCCCCGAAAGCTTGACCAGCAAAACCGCATTGTCGCACGTAAGCCCCGTCACAGAACGCACGTTGGCAACATCTGAGAGTACAACGGCCTCAAGCTTCGCCGCGCGCGCCTTCTCAATCAGTTTATCCAGCCGAAATTGATACGGATTCTTTTTCATTTCTTTACCCTCTTTCTATTATTCTTTTTTGTTTTCTTCCGCGGCACTTTTCCCGCGTTCGAATCAATCGTCAAATTCTGAACTCGCGCTTCCTCATCGCGATTCAAAACCTCCACCAAATACGGCGCATGCCCACCGCGGCAAAAAAGCCCATGCACCGCATTCGCCCCATCCGCCTGAATCACATCGTGAATCAACTTGATCATCGACTTCGTAATGCGCAACCCCGGAATAAACACCGGAATCCCTGGCGGATACGGAACCAAAAATTGCGACGCAATGCGCCCTTCCGACTGGTCAATCGGCACCAGCTCGCCATCACAAAGTGCCGCGTCATGTGGCAACACCACCGCCTGCCCCGACACTGCCTCCATCACATTCGTATGCGACGAAACACTCGGCGCACCAATCAAATTCTTATACTGACGGCACACACGGAAAAGATACTCAAAATGTTCCTCCACCGTCCCCGCCGTAACCAAAAACAAAATCGTCGTCGCACTCGCCTTCTCCCATTGGATATGCGCCTTGAGTAACATCTTCCGAAACGTCGCACACGCCTTTGCATTGCGCAACATCAAAATAATCTTGAGCGGATCCTTCATGTACCCCTGCGCACGCCAATCCGTCCCCTTACCCGCAATCTCTTCAAGCCCCGCAAAACATTGGTTCTCCGGCTTGCCACACATATCGGCGACGCGCTTACGAAATGCCGCGGTCCAACGAATGCGCTCATCCAAAATCTTCAATCCTTCCAAACGCATCTGCACGCCCGCCACATCCAGCGCCGCCAAGAATGGATAGTGCGGCGACGTCGAATGCCAATACCTCAAAAACTCATGCAAGTCGTGCGAAAACTTCTCATAGCTCCCATGCCCATGCAACGAAAAACGCCGCCGCAGCCAACGAAACGCACTCGTCGTATCATCCTCCAACAACTGCTTGAACCGCGTCGACACATGTATCATCGACGCCTGCGAAAAGGCCGCGAGCGTCTTGTGCGTCGACTGCACCGCAAAGTGCGCCCCGCACGTCTCATTCACCGCATTGTACCGCACCGTATCCCCACCCCCGCGACCAAACGTATAGTACGGATGAAAATTCAAATACGCCGCCCACGCCTCATCCGCATAAAACAAAACCCCTGCCTTCTCACACTGCCGCGCAATCTCCCACACCGGATAAAGCACCCCTTCATACGTACACGTCGTCAAAATCAAAAGCCGCGGCCGCTCCTCTTCGCGTGCAACCGGCGCAGCCAACGCCTTCTTAATATCCTCCAACGCCACTGGCCCCCACACGCCCAAACTCGCATTCCAATGCGCCGGCAAATACTTCGGCACCGCCCCCGACGTCACCACCGCATGATGCACGCTCTTGTGGCAATTGCGATCAATCAGCACCACCTCGCCGGGCCTCAACAACGTCATCAACATCGCCTTGTTCGAAGTCGACGTTCCATTCGTCACATAGCAACTTTGCGCCGAACAAAAAATTTCGCTCGTGAGCTTCTGCGCTTCCGAAAGCGGCGTGCGCGCTTCAGGCGATGAAAGGTCCCCCAATGGCTCCACCGAAACCGAAAGATCCGTGCGGAAAATCGTCGACCCAAACGCCGCGTGAAACCCCGACAAAAATGGCGATGACGCATACGCACGCCCACCATTATGCCCCGGCGTATGCCAATTCGTCCCCGCCTTCACGCGCACATACTGCCTCAGCGCCGTCGCAAAACGCGGCATCCAAAAGCTCTTGAACAAATGCACAATCCGGTCATGACACTTCGTCGGCCGCTCAAAAACTGCCGCGTCCTTCTTCACCCAACGCCGCGCCGGCAACACCACATCCACATGCCCAGGCCGCGTCAGCACCACCTTCGGAATCGCCGGAAAAAACAACTTCAACCAATCCCGCAAATCCTTCCCATCAATGCACTGCCCAATGAAATCATCATCAATCAAAAATAAACAACACCCACGCCCCGACTCCGTCAAAACCCCACGCGGTCCACCACTCGTAAACAACGCCTTCGCCAACCCCTCCGGCGTATTCACCGTCGTCAAATGCAACGGCGGATAATCCTGCGCCCCATGCATATCAAACGTCTCGCGGCAAAACTCGCGAAACGCATCCGTCAGCCCATATTCAATCACGCTCAAGCGCTTCGAATCCGCCGCGCTCGGCTTATGCAAATAGACAACTGTCAATGCACGATACATTCGTTTCTTTGTCCTTATCGAAAGCCTAAAATCTTATGAAGCTGCACCGAAAGCGACCACTCCTCCAGCTTCCCCAACACCGCCTTCGCCGTCGCAAAATCAATCTCCCCATCCCGCTCGCACGGCGAAACATAATAATCAACCGCGGCAATCTTCTCCCGCATCGCCCGACAAAAATCCACCACCCCTTCGCTCGACGCCACAACCCGCACCTCATCCGCATGCGTCAACTTCACCGTCTCCGCAAACTCCGCCTTGGGCGAGCACGCCACATAATCCACAAACTCCAACCACCCCACCTCATTCGTCCCATTCGTCTCCACCCCAATCCAATATCCCTTCGCCTTCAACGCGGCAATCAACTCCGGCATCTCCTTCACGAGCGTCGGCTCTCCACCCGTCAAAATCACACTCTTCGCCTTCTTCCCCTCAATCTCCTTAACCAACTCCTCCAGCCCCAACGAAAACCGCCGCGCCCAAGGCGTATCACACCACGCGCACGCCAAATTGCACCCCGCAAACCGCACAAACACGCACGGCCGCCCCACATTGCGCCCCTCGCCTTGCAACGACTCAAATATCTCCACAAGCTCGTACATCCCTAACTCACCCTCGCGTCAATCACCGCTCTCAAAATACTCACGCCATAAATCGCCGCCGTCTCCGCCCTCAAAATCGTCTCACCAAAACTCACCGGCTTCGCAATCTCCAAAAGTGCCGCGAGCTCCTCCGGCGTAAAATCCCCTTCCGGTCCCACAAACATCGCAAGTGCCTTCCCGTCCCCCTTCAAATCTGCCGCGCCCAAGGCCCTCAAAATCGTCTGCGGCATCGGCTTCGTCAACGCCCCAACAAAACACCTCGTCCCCTTCACAATTTCGAGCGCCCCACGAAAATCCACCGCCTCATCAATCTCCGGCAACCACTTCGCATCACTCTGCCGCGCCGCATCCTCCGCAATCCGCATCCACCGCTCCCGCTTAAGGGCGCGCTCCTCCTCCCGAATCCGCACAATCGTCCGCTCCGAAATCACAGGCACAATCCGCGTCACCCCGAGCTCCGTCGCCTTCTCAATCGTCCAATCCCACCGCGACCCCTTCGTCACACACGCAAACAAAATAAGCCCATCCCGCCGCGCACTCTCCACAACACCCCCGCTCGCCACGAGCCCCTTCCGCCCCGCGTCATATCGATACACTCGACTCTTCCCCGCCCCATCGAACAACTCAACTTCCTCCCCATCCTTCGGCCTCAGCACCCGCAAGTGCCGCGCCGCCCCCTCACTCAAAGAAGGCTCCTCACACCCCAAATCCGCCGCGCTAACCAATAACCGGTGCATCGCTTACAACCGCTTCAAACCCTCACGAATCGAACGCTCTCGCGCCTCAATCGATTCACACAAACGAAACTGCACCCGCGCACGATTCAAATTGTGCTCCGGTTGCTTCGTCTTGAAATACTTGTTCCCATTCAAATAATCTTGGAAAAACCTCAAACCCAATTCAAATGGCAACAACCGAATCGCATCATACATATACGCACGGTCCGCATCCGTCAAAAACGCACCCGCCTCACGCATGTACCCCTTGCAAAACGCCGTCGCCAAATCCTCATCAAAAACAACCTTCGACAAGTTCGTCTCTTCCTCACCCGCACTATTGCAAATCGACCTAAGCGCATCACCAAAGTCCATATGAATGAGCCCCGGCGACACCGTGTCCAAATCAATCATCGCCGTCCCCTTCCCCGTCACATCATCAATCATGATGTTGTTCACCTTCGGGTCCCCGTGAAACATCCGCTTCCGCAATTCCCCACGCGCCTCCGCCGCCTCCAATGCCGTCGCCAAATCCCGCCGGTCCTCAATGAACCTCGCCAGCCTCTTCGCCTCCATCGATGCCCCCAACAACGCCTTCGCCGACTCCTTCTTCAGCGTCTCATCATACGCCTTCAAATACCCACTCGTAATGTGAAACCCCGGCAGCGGATCGCGTATCGTCGACGGCGCCAAGTCCGATACCAAATAATGAAAATGCCCCAGCGCCGCCCCACACTCGAGCGCATGCTCCGGACCCTGCGCCACATCAAACGCATGCGCCGACATAATCCGCGTAATCACCCGCCACACTTCGCCCGCCTCATCCACCGTGTAATCCGCCCCTTCCTTCGTCTTGATAATCCGCGGCATTTGCCACACACGATCATCCTTCCCAGCCGCCGCGTCCGCCTCCAACTTCTCATGGCAATGCTTCGTGATCTCATGCATGTTCGCCATAATCACTTCAGGCTGCGGAAACACATTCCGATTCACCCGCTGCAAAATAACCTGCGTCTCCGTAAACGTATTCCGATAAATCGCAAGGTACGTATCATTAATGTTCCCACTCCCAAACGGCTGCAACGCCACCAGCCGCCCCTTAATATTGAACTTGTTAATCAAAATCCCAAGATCCATCTTTTACCTCCTTCTCCTGCCTTATCACCGAAACCGCCGCGGCCCCTGCCGCCCATGTATAAATTCCGCCGGCACAAAATCTATCCGCCTCTGCCGAAAATCTACATTCGAAACGCACACACGTATCCGGTCCCCAATCCGCCACGACTTCCCACCCGGCACCGACAACGTATGATCGCTCTCATTGTACTTCACAAACCGATGCGACAACGTGCTCACATGCACCAGCCCCGAAATCGCCATCTCCTCAATCTCAACAAAACATCCAAACGGCATGCACTTCGATATCACCGCATCATATTCCTTGCGCTGATACGCCTTCACATCCGCCTCCATCAAGCGAAACTTCTTAATCTCCACAAGCCCGCGCTCCGCCTCCGCCGCAACCTCTTCCATCTGACTCGTATGCTCCGCCCACGCCGCCAACTTCTTCGCCGGCACGCGGCACTCTTTCTTCTCCAAATACGCCGCCAGCTGCCGATGCAACGTCAAATCCGGATACCGCCGAATCGGCGACGTGAAATGCGCATAGTACTTCTTCGCCAACCCAAAATGTCCCATCGTCACAGAATCATACACCGCCCTCTTCATCGACCGCAATATCATCACCGCAATCGTCGGATACAGCGGATGCTTCTTGATCGACTTCAAAAACTTCGCAAACACATTCGCCTTCTCAATGTTCCCAACCTTCACCCCAAGCCCACGCAAATCCGCCCGCAACATCAATATCTTCTCAGGGTCCGGCGCCTCATGTAGCCGCGCCAAAATCTTTATCCCCTTCGTCCACAATTCCTTCGCAACCGCCTCATTCGCCGCCACCATGCACTCTTCAATCATTTGGTGCGACTCATCATACGGCCGCGTCACAATCCCCGTCATCTCCCCACGCTCATCCAAAACAACTTCCGCCTCCGGCACTTCCAAATCCAATGCCCCCGCGGCAAATCTCTTCCTCCTCAATTGTTGCGCCAATCCATTGATCTCGCGTATCACCTTCAACGCCGCCTTCCCGCCACGAAACTCCTTCTCACTCACCTTCCCTTCCAAACCCGCCATCACCTGCTCATACGTATACCGCACCTTCGAGCGTATCACCGACTTCATAAAAGTCCGCTTCACCATCTCGCCCTTACCATCAAACGTCATGAACACAGAAAACGCCAATCGATCCTCATTCGGCACCAGCGAACACACCCCGTTGCACAATTCCTCCGGCAACATCGGCACAACCTTGTCCGCCAAATAAACGCTCGTCGACCGCTTGTACGCCTCCTTGTCCAATGCACTCCCCGGCAATACAAAATGCGACACGTCCGCAATGTGCACACCCAAAACCCGATTCCCATCCTTGTCCTTTTCCAACGAGAGCGCATCATCGTAATCCCTCGCCGTCTCAGGATCACACGTGAAAATAAACTTCTTCCGCAAGTCACGCCTCTTCCCCGGATGCGCCAAACGCTCGCTCACATGCCGCGCCTCTTCCATCACTTCCGGTGGAAAATTCCGCGGCAGTTTATAAAACTTCATCACCGCCGCAGTGTCTTCACGCGGCGTTCGCCCAGGCGGCGGAAACAGAACTTGTCCAGACTCGCTCTTCATTCGCCGTATATTATACCATATTTCCGCGGCAAATACCATACCAAATCTCAAAAATCTGCCGCGGCCTCTAGCGTCGATGGCCTCTTCTGTGCTTGGCCAAACCCCTCGCCCCTTTGTCCTGTGCTCTCCCGCGCAAGCTTTTGGTCTCACTGAATCCGAATACACATCCCAGCCTTGTCAAACGGCGACGCCCGATGCACCGCCCACGCCCGCTTCGTCATCGTCGCGCACGCCTCGCCGCTCGAATCCACATAGTTCGTCACGATGCCGAAGCACGCCGACCCCAACTTCGGATCGCTATTCCTCAACTCTAATTCCGCTGCCGTAAATTCCGACACCGGCAACACATGCTCCTTCCAGCCCGGTTGCTTCTTCGATGCATAAATATACGTGTCATGCTTCGAATCAAACGTCGTCCACGCCGCCAACGCACGACACCCCCCGATGAAATACTCGGGATACGCTTCCGTAAACCACAAGTCCTTCACAAGAGGCATTCCATAAGAATTCGCCAGAGAAGTAATGTTCGTCGCACAAATCGCAAGCGACGCCAAGTAATTCATGCCGCCAAACGCGCTGCCATATGCAAGGACATCACCAATTGTATTCAGCAAGGCATTCGTCGCATAAATCTCCGTCACGGATGTCCCCGCAAACGCCCGCGAACCAATGTAGACGACCGTCGGCAAATCAAGAATCGTCCCCGCCGCCTTCGAGTCCTTAAACGCATCATAGGGAATGCCCTCCACGCCCGGCGGCAACAAATCCACAATCGCATTCGTCACGGACGAACCTGTGAATTTCGGCGAGACCTTCACCCGCAAATTAGTCACCTTCTCCATGCCCTCGACATGCACCAAGTTCGGCCAATACTTGGACTCAAAGTTTGCACACCACGTAAACGACGAGCCAAAGGACGTCACGTTCTCGCCCACAACCAATTCTGCCGCGGGCAACG
>CAVGIZ010000109.1:0-8406 GCA_963629255.1 Anaerovoracaceae bacterium | reverse complement strand
TTGGCCGTGTAGAACGGTTTGGGGTTTGAGGGGTTTAACTCCGAGCCTAACAAAGGGCTCCCGCTAACGCGTTCGCTTGCTTCGCGAGGAGCAGGCCTGGGTTATTGAGGGCTGGGGTTGACCGTGTAGGAATGAAGCCAATCCACTTTTCATGAAAAGTGGATTAGAAGCTGGTTACAGCATTGATCTTTGACAATTGAATAGTTTGATTTAACTCCGAGCCTAACAAAAAGCTTCGGCTAACGCCTCCGCTTGCTTCGCGAGAGGCAGGCATTGAATTGGTGGGGGTTTACCAAAAGCTGGCGCTTTTGGCACAGGACAAGGGTGTGGCCCAAGGTTTCGGGGGTTTAGCGCGGTGGTTTTTCTGCGAAGGTGTAGGAGGAAACAAGGGCTGTGAAGGGTGCGACGAGGACGAGGCCAAAGCTGCCGACTAGGGTTTTTACGAGTTCGGCTGAGACAAGGGTTGAATTGAGGAAGTCCATGACAGCGGTGCCTTGCGCGGCAAAGACCATGAGGAGCGTGAGGTAGCCGCCTGAGTAGGCGAGGAGGAGGGTGGTGGTCATGGTGCCGACGACGGAGCGTCCGACGCGGAGGCTGGAGAGGAGGAGTTCTTTGCGTGTGATAGCTGGGTGATGGCGGGCGACTTCTTCTGCGGCGGAGGCGACGTCCATGGCGAGGTCCATAACGGCGCCCGAGGAAGCGAGGATGACGGAGCCTGTGAAGATGTCGGCGAGGTTGAGGTCTGAGAAGCCTGAGTAGATGAGGGTTTGGACGAAGGGGAGAGTGGCGCCGTTGACGTGGAGGACGGCGGCAAAGAAGTCGGCGAGGAGGAGAGAGGCGACGACGCCGAGCATGGCGCCGAGGAAGGCTGCGAGGCCTTTTTTGGTCCAGCCTGCGACGAGGTACATGATGACGGCGGTGAGGACGGAGACGCAGATGAAGCTTGTCCAGCAAGCGTTCCAGCCGTGGAGGCAAAGCGGGATGAGGAGTTTCCAGACGGCGAAGCAACTGAAGACGAAGCTGAAGAGGGCCTTGGCGCCGGTCCAGCCGCCGAAGGCGACGAGGAGGAGGCAGAAGGCGCCGAACAAGATGGCCATCCAGAGGGTGCGCCAATGGTCACGCGCGATGAGAGGTTCGTTGCCTTCGATGACGAGGGCGGTATCGCCGACTTGGAATTTTTTATCGAGTTCGAGTTGGGCGCGGAGTTCGTTGGCGGCTTGTTTGCGTTCGCCGTTTGGGAGTTGGACGATGAGTTTTTGGGTACCGAATTCGATGAGGCCGTGGCGTTGGAGGAGGGAGTTATCGACGGCGAGGACTTTGGCGCGAGTGGTAGAGCCTGGGCTTTCGGCGAGGTGCCGCGGGCCTGGGAGGAACCACATGAGTATGCAGCCGAGGAAAAGTGCCGCGATTGGTAAGGCCTTGCGCATTTTACTTGAGGAGGTCCTTCAAGATTTTGGCGATATCGGTGTTATCGATGAAGCCAGTGAAGCGTTCAGCGCCTGGGCCTTCGGCGGTGGTGAGGACGGGGAGGGCGGTGTGTGCGCCCGAGGTCCAGCCGATGCCGCACTTATGGGAAAAGATGTTCTTGACGGCGGTTGTGAACTTTTGTTCATTGGGGAAGGCTTTTTCGAGTTCAGCTTTCTCGGCGCTTGTGAGGACCATAGGATCTTTGGAGGTGTTGCCTTCAAGTTTGAGGCCAAAGTTTGCGGCGAGGAAGGGTGCGGCGGCTTTGAGGTTGGCAGGCTTTTCGCGATGGAGATAATTGCTGAGGGCATCGGTGGAGCACTTCTGATTGGCGAGGCGGTCCATATAAAAGGCGTAGCCTGTGCCGGCGAAGCCCATGGTCATGCCGCCTGTTTCGTGGTCGCCCGTGACGACGATGAGGGTATCTGGATTTTTCTTTTGGAATTCGAGAGCGACTTTGACGGCGTCATCGAGAGCGAGGACGTCGCGGAGGTTGGTGGCGGCGTCATTGGCGTGGCCTGCCCAGTCGATTTTGCCGCCTTCGACCATCATGAAGAAGCCGTTGGAGTTATTGAGGATTTCGAGGCCTTTTGCGGTGAGTTCGGCGAGGGTTGGGACGCCTTTCCAAAGGTTGGCATCGATTGAATAAGGCATGCAATCTTCGGAAGCGACGTACCAGACTTTGGGTTTATCGGCGGTGGGTTTGAGGGCGTCAAATTTGGCGCGGTCGCATTTGGCGAAGTTGTAGGCGGCTTCGTTTTGGGCGAGGTCGTAGATATCGCCGCGGTATTCTTTGTGGCCCTTGTCATTGTGTTCGGAGAGGCCGCCGCCGGCGAAGTAGTCGAAGCCGCTTGCGAGGAGGTCGAGGCCGAGGCCGTAGCCATCGCCGCGGCCTTTGCGGTGGCCGTAGAAGCCAGCTGGTGTGGCGTGATTGATGGTGACGGAGGTGACGATGCCGACTTTTTTGCCGTGCTTGTGTGCGACTTCGGCCATGGATTCGAGGCGTTCATCTTTTGCGTTGAGGCCGATGGTGCCGTTATTTGTTTTTTCGCCGCAGGCGATGGCTGTGGCGGCCGCGGCGGAATCGGTGACGAGGCTGGAGGCGGAGCAGGTGCGGGTGGTGGCTTGATGCGAGAGGCGATTGCCCACGAGTGGCGGGAGGCCAGTCTTGCGTGCAAATTCGTCAGCGGTCATACGTTGCGGGGTGGACATGCCGTCGCCGATAAAGAGGATGACATTTTTTGGATTCGCGCAGGCGGACCAGAGGATGGCGAGCGAGGCGAACAAGACGAGAGATTTGAGAATCTTATTTTTCATAGTGGCGTATATTATACCATAATTCCGCGGCACATTCAATCCCCCCGCGGCAGATTTTTGGGGTGGTAATTTGGTCGGAATTATGATATAATATGGGACAATTCTTCCGCGTGGAAGAGGGAAGTTTAAAAAGACAGAAGTAAGAAGTAAAGAGGTACATACGATGCAGACAAGAAGAGAGTTTTTGAATACGGCGTGGATGGGCGCGGCGGCGTTGGCGGCTGGCGGTTGTGTCACGAAGTGGTGTGGCACGGCGGCGGGCATGATGGCGACGTATGCGGATAAGCCATTTCATAATTTGCGCGTGGGCGTGATTGGGCTTGGGCGCGGCATTGCGGGGATTACGGGTTTTACGCTGGTGCCGGGGAGTTACATTTCGGCGATTTGCGATTTGAATGAGGCGCGGCGTGCGGCGTCGTTGAAGTTCATTGAAGAGCACAAGGGACCGAAGCCGACGATTTATGGGGATAAGGGTCCGGAAGATTGGAAGAAGTTGTGTGAGGATCCGAATGTGGATTTGGTGTATAATGCGACGCCGTGGGAGTTGCATGTGCCGATTGCGTTGTATGCGATGAAGTGTGGGAAGCATGTGGTGACGGAAGTGCCGAGTGCGTTCACGGTGGATGAATGTTGGGAGCTGGTGGAGACGAGTGAGAAGACGCGGCGGCATTGCATGCAGTTGGAGAATTGCTGTTATGGCGAGAGCGAGATGCTGGCGTTCAACTTGGTGCACAAGGGGATGCTGGGCGAGATTACGCATGGCGAGGGCGCGTACATTCATGATTTGCGCACGTACACGTATGATAAGTGGAATGATGTGAAGGGCGGCGAAGGGTATTGGAATTATTGGCGGCTGAGGCATAATGCGGTGCATGGCGGCAATCAGTATCCGACGCATGGGCTGGGGCCGATTTGCTTGGATATGGACATCAACCGCGGCGATTGTTTTGATTATTTGGTGTCGGTTGATTCGAAGCAGGCGGGGTTTGAAGAGATTGGGCAGAAGCTCCATAAGGATGATGCGTGGTTGCGCGACATGAAGATTAAGATGGGCGATATGAACACGTCCATTATTAAGACGAAGATGGGGCGGACGATTATGGTTCAGCATGATGTGGGGACGGCGCGGCCGTATAGTCGGCTGAATTTGATTCAGGGGACGCATGGCGTGTTGCAGGATTATCCGCTCAGGATTGCGATTGAGAGCGAGCTGGGGAAGGGCGCGCACGAGTACGACGATAAGAAGACGGAGGAGATTCGTCAGACGTATATGCACCCGTTGTGGAAGACGGCGGGCGAGCTGGCGCAGAAGGTCGGCGGGCATGGCGGCATGGACTTTTTGATGGTCTTGCGTTTGAGTTACTGCTTGCAGATGGGCTTGCCGCTTGATATGAATGTGTATGATTTGGCGAGCTGGTGTTGCTTGTGCGAGCTGACGGAGAAGTCGGCTGATCGGCGCGGCAAATCTTTCGACATTCCAGATTTCACGCGTGGGGCGTGGAAGACGACGGCGCCGCTGGGGCTCGTTGATGTGGACCTCAAGAAGTTGAACTTTGTCTAATGAAGAGGCTCGCTTTTATTTGTGCCGCGGTTGCGGCGTTGGCTTGGTTCCGCGGCAGTTTTGCCGCGGAGGGGGCTGTGCGTGTGATTGAGCCGAGTGCCTTTATTGTGAAGGGCGCGGACGCGTGCAAGGTGACGATGGAGGAGCGCGTGGAGAGCGGGGAGAAGCGCGCGGGGATTGCGCTTGAGATTCCGTTCAAGAAGGACGCGGCGGTGGAGATTGAGATTCCGCTCGGCGGGATTGATATGCTCAATGATTGGCCGACGGTGGACTATTGCGTGGAGCAGACGCAAGTGGGCGCGATTGAGTGGCGGTATGTGAGTGGGTTTATGGAGAAGGCGCAGACGATTCCAGAGAAGAAGGTCGGCGCGAAGGAGATTAAGGGCGCGGCACATTTTGTGCATATTCATCGCGATGTGGTGCACAATCCGTATTGGGCGACGTGGATGGATATGCGCAAGGTTGAGAAGATGACGGTGAAGATTCCGTGTGGGTCGTGGACGGATGAGGGGGCGGTGCAGAAGGTGTGGATTTCGGATGTGAAGTTGCTGAAGGAGGATGCGTGGAAGGGGACGGAGCGCGACGAATATTTCCGCACATGGATGGCGTTTTGCGATTCGTATGAACCGGATTATTCGGACTCGTCCATTTATTTGGAACCGCCGAAAGAAGGGCGTTTGGAAAAGCCGCTGACGCTGGTGATGGAAGGGTTGGAAGAGGATTTTGGCGAGGCGCTCGGAGAGATTGTGGTGTATCCCGATACGTATAACACGATTGAAATTGCCGCGCGGGAATTGCAGTATTGGGTTGAGAAGATGACGGGCGCGTATTTGCCGATTGCGACGAATCAGCCGAGTGGAAATGCCGCGGTGCGGATTCATTTGAATAGTCCTGAGGCGATGAAGAAATATGCCGCGGATGTGGAATGGCTGAAGGGCGGCGCGGATGTGGATGGGTATTTTGTGCATACGGAAGGGAATGATGTTTATATTGGATGCGCGGTGGGGAGCAAGGTGAATGCGACGAACGCGGCGAAATTTGGGTTGCCAGCGGATGCGTGCGCGGTGGGTGTTTTGCGCGGTGTGGTGGCGTTTCTGGAAAACAATTCGACGATTATTTTTGCGACGCCGGATCGCAAGACGGGTACGATTTACGATAAGCAGAAGGAGTTCATTATTCGGTGGGGAAATGGGCGCGATCGGCCGGCGACGTGTGGGCGCGGTTGGTTGGGTGGAACGGACTTTAGCAATCAGCGCGGGATTGATATTGAGGGTAGCGAGATGTGGCGGGCGCGCAACATGACGAACGTAAGGTTGCCGCATCGTATTTCGGGGCATGGCGCGCGGGGCGGCGAAGAGATTGAATACTTCCCCAATACGGATGAGTATCGCGTGTGGGATGGCGAGAAGCGCGTACCGTTTGGTTATTACAATGCGCAAGTTTGCTTGAATGGGCCGCGGGCGCTGGAACTCGCGACGGAGTATGCGGTGAAGTGTATTGAGCGCGCGAAGAAGGATAATTATCCAGTGACGTCGATTGGTTTTTGGAATGAGGATAACTGGAAGGTGTGTGTGTGTGATAAGTGCACGGCACCGATTACGCTTGAGGATGGGACGGTACTGACGTCCAATAAAAAGACGTCGAAGGAAGGGATGGAATGGCCGAACGAACAGAATTATCGTTCGACGCAATACATGCTGTTTGTGAATCAACTTGCGGATGCGGTCGCGGCAAGATGTCCGGGCGTGAAGACGGAGATTCTCGCGTACTTCTTCCAGTATCCGGCGCCGAAGTGCAAGGTCTCGCCCAATGTGGCGTGGGAGTTTGCGCCGTATCATCAGCGGCCGAATTATTGCGTGCCGTTGTATCATCCGCTTGTGAATGGCGTGTATGGGAATGCAACGAACTACTTGGCGGCGGGCGGTGAAATGCGCGTCTATGATTATCACGCGTTTGCGGATATGGGCAAGTGGTATGCGCTGGCGATTCCTGAGGCCGCGGCAGAAGATTATCGTTGGTACGCGGCGCATGGCGCGAAGTTGATTGGTTCGGAAATGGATTTCCGCGGCAAATTGGGCGACCCGATTGAATCGATGAATGCGTGGCTTTTTTCGCGTGTGGGGTGGCATGCGGATTTGAAGGAAGTGGAGAAGTTGCGCAAGTTTTATATTCGCCGCGTGTTTCGTGAAGGCGCGCCGATTGTGGAACGCTATGTGATGGAACGCTTGTGCACTTTGTTGCATCCGCAGCGTGCAGGCGAAGCGCCGCGGCAATGGCCCACGGGCGATAAGGAATTTCGCGCTTACTTGAACAAGATCACGAATCCAATTGCGAAGATGCACTTCCAAGGCTTCATGGGCGCCGCGGCAAAAGGACTGTAAATTTACACCAATCAACTACAAGGAGAAATACAAATGACAACGAATCAGATGTTTTGTTTTCAATGCGAGCAAACCGCCGCGGGCAAAGGCTGCACGGCGTGCGGCGTGTGTGGCAAGGATGCGACATGTGCCGCAGCACAAGACAAGTTGACGGGCGCGTTGGTGGCGTTGGCCGCGGCAGTTTTGCCGCGCGGGACGCACGATGAAAAGCTCGATACGCTTGTCATCAATGGACTTTTCAAGACGGTGACGAACGTCGATTTTGATTCGGCTGAATTGGATGCGTATACGCAAAAGATTTTGGCGACGGGCGTGTGCGCACCGTTTGACATGCAGAAGGTTTGGTCGGCGAATGAGGACATTCGTTCGCTCAAGTCGCTTTTGCTGTTTGGGATGCGCGGCATGGCGGCGTACGCTTCGCACGCGGCGGTTTTGGGTCAGAAGGATGCGACCGTCAATGCGTTCTTTTATAAGGGGCTCGCGGCATTGGGCGAAGAAAAGTCCGCCGATGAATTGCTGGCGCTTTTGATGGAATTGGGGCAAGTCAATTTGGCGTGCATGGCACTTCTTGATAAGGCCAATACGTCCACGTATGGCGACCCGACGCCTGCGACTGTTCCGCTCACGATTGAGAAGGGGCCGTTCATTGTGGTGACGGGTCACGACTTGAAGGACCTTGAGCTTCTTTTGAAGCAGACGGAAGGCCGCGGCATCAATGTTTACACGCACGGCGAAATGTTGCCTGCCCATGGCTATCCAGCCTTGAAGAAGTACTCTCACTTGAAGGGCAACTTCGGCACGGCTTGGCAAAACCAGCAGAAAGAATTTGACGGCGTTCCCGCGGCATTTCTTTTCACGACGAATTGCCTCATGCCGCCGAAGGAATCGTATAAGGCGAATGTTTTCACGACGGGCGACGTCGCATTCCCGGGCGTCACACACATTGGCGAGGACAAAGATTTCACGCCCGTCATTGAACGCGCGCTGGCGCTCGGTGGCTACAGCGAAGATAAAATCTGCCGCGGCATGAATGGTGGCACCACGATGCTGACGGGCTTTGGTCGCGCGACAGTTTTGTCCGTTGCAGGCAAGGTGATTGAAGCCGTCAAAGCGGGTGCGATTCGCCACTTCTTCCTCGTGGGCGGGTGCGATGGTTTCCGCGCGAGTCGCTCCTACTACACCGAATTTGTCAAGTCCGCTCCGAAGGATACCGTCATTCTCACGCTTGCGTGTGGCAAGTATCGCTTCAATGATCTCGACCTTGGCGACATTGGTGGCATTCCCCGTCTCCTCGATATGGGCCAGTGTAATGATGCGTATGGCGCGATTCAAGTGGCCGTCGCGTTGGCGGGAGCTTTCAATTGCACGGTCAATGATTTGCCGCTCTCGCTCGTCCTTTCTTGGTACGAGCAAAAGGCGGTTTGCATTCTCTTGACCTTGCTCTCGCTCGGCATCAAGGATATTCGCCTGGGGCCGACCTTGCCAGCATTCGTCTCGCCGAACGTCTTGAACATCCTCGTCGAGAAGTTTGGTATCAAGCCGACCACAACGCCTGAAGCCGACCTCGCGATAAAATAATTCAATTGTCAAAGATCAAGGCTGTAACCAGCTAAAATAACCCGCGGCACTTTTCCGCCGCGGGGAGGGTTTGTCGCCGAACCCTCAAACGAATCTATTAGAATA
>CAVGIZ010000108.1:0-8544 GCA_963629255.1 Anaerovoracaceae bacterium | reverse complement strand
CGATGCTCTCGCGGCAAAACCGCCGCGGACTTTGGGCTTGAGGGTTTCGCTGGGTTCGCGGCAAAATACGGGAGCGAGTGGCGCGGGGGCGGGTTGGAAGGGTTGAGATGAGAGTTGGCGAGGGAGCGTGGGGTGTGGATTTAGGGGTGTTTGGGGCTATTTTTTGAGATTTTTAGATTTTGTGCTTGCAATTTGGGTCTAAAATATGGTATAATCTATGTCAATCGACCGTACGAGGCGAAAGAAGTGCCGCGGATGGGAAGAGAAAATAAATTTAAAAGGAAGATAAGACATTATGCATAAACTTAGGAAGTCGTTGATGGCTGCGGCCATTTTGGTTGGGACTTGTGTGGCGCCGAGCGCGGCACTTAATACCTACGCGCAGGAGTTGACTGACGCGGAAGGGAATGTGGTTGAGTCGAATGCGGCGAAGCCGAGTTCGTCTGGCGGCGGATTTTATGAGATTGTGTTTGGTTCGGGTGTTGTTGGTTTCTTGTTGTGGATGGCGCTGTTTGCGGACTTTGGTTTTGCGGTGTACTTTGCGATTGACTGCTCGGTGTTGATTAAGCCAGAGAAGTTGATGCCGAATCGTTTGATTAATGGTGTGCAGGCGGCGATGGCGGAGGGCGACGTTGTGAAGGCGATGCAGACGTGCGAGCAGAATCCGTCGGCGATGAGTGCGATTGTGACGGCGGCGTTTCAGCACATTGAAGAGGGCTTTGAAGCGATTCAGGAAGCGGTGACGGCGGCGTCGGATTTGGAACAGGAGAAGATACAGCAGCGTTTGAACTGGATTTCGGTGTGCGGCAACTTGGGTCCGTCGCTCGGGTTGTTGGGTACAGTGCAAGGCATGATTTTGACGTTCCAGGCGTTGGCGGCTGGTGGTGCAGGTGACGCGGCGGCTTTGGCGAACTCGATTGGTCAGGCGTTGTGGACGACGGCGGCCGGTTTGTGTACGTCAATTCCGGCTATTACGGTGTTCTACATTTTGCGTAACAAGGCGAACCGATTGATTTTGCGGATGACGGCGATGACGATGGAGTTGTTGAATGGGCTCCGTAATGTGTCGGTGGACGAGGGCGCGGAAGGTGCGGCCGAGGAAGTTCCGCAGGCGTAATAAAGAGTTAAGCGATGGCAAGGAAAGCACAGGAAGCTCCAGCATTGGACATGACGCCGATGATTGACGTCGTGTTCGAGCTGATCATCTTCTTCGTTGTGACGCTGACGGAGGCGCAAAAGAAGGATGAGACGATTGAGCTTGAGGACGGGCAGCACGGGATTGCGCTGACGCCGGAAGAATTGCCGCCGACTCACATGATGATTGACATTGGGCTTCGGAAGGGGAAGCCGCGGATTTCGATGGGCGACGTTGAATTGACGCCTGAAGAGATTGGGCGAAGAGTGAAGCGCAAATACGATAAGATTGGTGAGTTTCCGGTGATGATTCGTGCGGACTATGCGTGCCCGCATTGGGCGGTTGCGAAGGTGATGAACGCGTGCACGGCGAATGGGATTTGGAAGATTTCGTTCGTGGCGGTGGGCGAGGACAAGACGTCGAAGCCGGGGAAGCCTGCGCGGAAGCGTTTGAGTGCGTTGAAGAGGAGGAAGTAAGATGGCGAGGAAGCAACAAGATGCGCCAGCACTGGACATGACGCCGATGATTGACGTCGTGTTTGAGTTGATTATTTTCTTCGTGGTGACGATCAAGCAGGAAGACGTCTTTTCCAAGCTGAATGCGAACCGGCCGGCGCCGAGTGCGGGTAAGGCGGATTCGTCGTCGGATACGACGGTGACGATTGCGATTGGCAAGGGGCGCAACGCGAATGGTGCGTTTGTGTACAATCAGCGCGAGGTGAAGTTGAAGGAGCTCGATGCGAATTTGCGCGAGGTGGCGAAGACGTCGAAGAAGACGCCGATTATTTTGCGTTGCACGGAAGATTCGCCGCACAAGGCGCTCATTGACGTGTTGGATATTTGCTACTCGCATCAACTGTTTAGTGTGAGTATTTTCACAATGTAATCGGCTTGCAAGAAAGGAGCGCGAGAACATGAGCAAGGTCAAAGAAAGATACGAAGAAGTGCCAGAAGAAGAACTGACCGCGGAAGAACTTTTTGAACAGCGCAAGGCAGAGATTGACGCGATGTTTGAAGAGCGCAGTTTCTTCCAGCGTTTGGGCGATATGTTTTCGGGGCTGTCGAAGCCGCGTTCGTCGCGTGAATACAAAATTGCGCGGATTGAATTGCAGCGTTTGATTGCGCCGCTGATTGCGATTCTTTTGCCGGTTGTGAGTGTGATTGCGCTTATTGTGATTACGGCGGTGACGGATTCGGATCACGAGATTGTGACCTTGGATATTGCGAAGGTGCAGGAAGAGGACACGCCGCTTGAGGAAGAGGAAGAGCCGGAGCCGGAGCCGCCGCCAGAGACGCCGCCAGATGAGATGGTGGATGTGGTGGTGGACACGCCTGTTGTGGGGCCTGTGTCGGACTTTCCTGTGTCGGCGGTGACGCCGGTCACGTCGGGGCCTGTTTCGGTGAAGCCTGCGACGCAAGATTCTGTCGCGTTCATTAAGTCGCCGATTAAGATGGGCGGCATTAGTGGGTCGCGCAATCCAGGTATGATTGGGCGTATGACGCGCGGTGGTGCGGGGTATGGCGATGCGAACACGGAAGCGGCGGTTTTGAAGGCGCTGAGGTGGCTGAAGGTGACGCAGAAACCGAGTGGGAATTGGGATGGACCGATTTCGAATACGGGGCTTGCGATTTTGGCGTACTTGGCGCATGGCGAGCGGCCGGGGGTGTCGGAAGAATTTGGTTCGACGGTTGCGAATGCGATTCAGTATTTGATTAATGCGCAGTATGAAGACAAGGATGGGACGGTCAAGTTCCAAGGGTCGGATGGCAATGAATATGCGTTTTTGATTGCGACGTATGCGTTGTGCGAATCGTATGGTATGAGTCCGAATCCGAATGTGAAGGAGGCGGCGTTGAAGGCGCTCGAGCGCATTGTGAAGAATCAGAGTCCGACAGGTGGCTACGATTATAAGATTAATAAGGAATCGACGCGTGATGATATGTCGTTTGCGGGCTGGGCGTTTCAGGCGTTGAAGGCTGGCAAGATGGCGGGGTTGCATCCGGATGGGCTTGAGGAGTGCATTAAGAAGGCGATCAAGTACATGAAGACGCGCGCGTTTCGGAATGGCGGGTTTGGTTATTGCGCGGGGAACAATCCGTCGGGCTTGACGGCGACGGGGTGCCTTGCGATGCAGCTCTTGGGCTATGGCGATTCGAAGGAAGTGACGGAGTCGCTTGAGTCGATGCGTGCGTGGTTGCCGACGTTTGAATCGAAGGAAGGGTTCCGTCCGGGAGGGCCGACGCCGGGGTCGAATCCGCAGTATTATTGCTACTATGCGTCGCAGTGCAAGTATCAGGCGGGTATGCGCGAGGGCGCGTTGCCGAACGATGTGAAGTCGTGGCAGGAATGGAACGTGGCGATGAAGAAGTTGTATCCTTCGACGATTATCACGGAAGAGGGCAAGTACGAATATCCGGAAGGCAAGCCGCGGCTGATTGGGCATTGGACGAATAAGGATGGCAACTCGGGCGGTGTGCCGATGGCGACGGCGTTGTGTGCGTTGCAGTTGATGGTGTACTACCGTTATTTGCCGACGACGCAGACGAAGGCGGGCGCGATTGAAGGCGCGGGCAATAACGACGCCGGCAAGAAGGGCAAGCGTTCGAAGGCGGCGGAAAAAGCTGCCGCGGATGTTGAAGTTGAAGTCGATATTTAATCGCACGTGAGCTTTCCACTTTTTCTTGCACTCAAGTATTTGAAGCCGAAGCGGTCGGTCGCGTCGGTGATTACCTGTGTGTCGATTCTTGGCGTGATGCTGGGGGTGGCGGTCGTCATTATTGTGCGCAGTGTGATGACGGGGTTTGGCGATATTTGGGAAGAGAAGATTCTCGATTTCAAGCCGCATATTTCACTTGTGCCGCGGACGGGGAACGTGATTCAAGGTGAAGATGAGTTGGCTGCGAAAATGCGTCGCGTGGAGAATGTGACGTGTGTGACGCCAGAGATTGATACGCGCGTTTTGTTGGAGCACAAGGGGCGGGTGTTGGCGCCGATTTTGCTGGGGGTGGAGGGCAATGATTTTCTTCGTGCGTATCGGGTTGGAGTGCCGCGTGCGGGGGCGTATGATTTGGACGGGGATTCGATTTTGCTGGGGGCGCAGGCGGCGCGGCAGTTGGGCGTATGGGTTGGCGATGAGGTGACGGTTTATTCGCCCAAGACGATGGTTTCGCGCGATGAAGTTTATTTGCCCATCAAGTGGCGCGTGACGGGTATTTTTTCGAGTGGGCAACATCAATACGATTCGGGCTATGCGGTCGCGTCACTTCCCAATGTGCGGGATTTGATGGGGCTTGAGAAGGGCGTCTTTGCGATTCATGTGAAGACGCTGTGTCCGACTGACCCAGGAAAATTTGACGCGCTTTCGGATGCGCTCAAGGAGATTGCGCCGAACCTGCGCACGATTACGTGGCGCGAGGCGGATCGAGAGATATTCAACGCGCTTGCCGTGGAGAAGAATATGACGGCGTTGTTGCTGATGTTGATTTCGCTTGTCGCCGTTTTTTGTGTGATGAATACGTTGCTTGTTTTGACGGTGCAGAAGACGCCTGAGATTGGGCTGTTGAAGGCGCTTGGGTTTGATCGGCGGCAGATTATGGGCGTTTTTATGGTGCATGGGATGATACAATGTGCCGCGGGCGTCGTGTTGGGGTTGCTGACGAGCTGGGCGGTGTTGACCAATTTGCAACGTATTGTGGAGTGGCTGGCGCACATGGGGCTGGAGGTGTTTCCGGCGTCGGTGTATGGGCTCGCGGCGATTCCGCATCGGTTGATTTTCTCGGATGTGTTTTGGACGTGCGCGCTTGTGTTTGTATTTGGTTTGCTTGCGTCCCTCATTCCCGCGTTATGTGCCGCGGCAAAAGATCCAGTAAAGGCTTTGAACGAATGATTGTCCTCGGTACCATCGACGTCAAAAAACGCTTCAAGATTCCCGGTCAAAAGCCGATCGAGGTTTTGAAGGGCGTGAACTTTTCTGTAGAAGAAGGCGAGAAGGTCGCGATTCTGGGACGTTCAGGCGCGGGCAAATCGACTCTTCTCAACATCCTGGGTGGGTTGGAACGGCCGACGTCTGGCACGGTGACGCGGCCGAAGAACTTTGGATTCGTCTTTCAACGCTACCACTTAATGCCTGAATTGACGGTCCTTGAGAATGTCCTTTTGCCGACGCAAAATCGCGCGTATGCGGCGACGCATTCCCGCGGCGCTTCTCTCTTGCAAGCGGAAGCCTTGCTCGATCGTGTGGGGCTTTCCTCGCGTTTGCATCATTTGCCGGCGGAGCTTTCGGGCGGTGAAATGCAACGTGTCGCATTGGCACGTGCGCTCGTGACCCAGCCCGACCTTGTTTTGGCGGATGAACCGACCGGCAACCTTGATGCGCTGACGGGTGCGGAAATCTTGAAGGTTCTTTCCGACCTTTCGATTGGTGGGTCGGTGGCACTTGTGATGGTGACACACTCACCAGCGGCCGCGGCAATTTGTGACCGCACCTTGACGCTTGAAAACGGCGTATTGGTTTAGTCGGGGCAAGAAATCAGCTTGAAAAATTTGCCGCGGAAATTTGCCGCGGGGGGTTGAGGTTTGGGCTGAAATATGGTATAATATATGGTCAATGTCTGAGAAGCAGCTTTTTGCCGATGATTATAAGGTGACGCTCGATGTTTTCGAGGGTCCCCTGGATCTTTTGTTGTATTTGATTCGGCGGGAGGAGCTGGATATTTATGACATACCGATTGAGCACATCACGAAGGAATACATGGCCTTTATTGATGAGGCGCGGGCATTGGATTTGGATATTGCAGGTGAGTTCATTGTGATGGCGGCGACGCTGATGGTGATTAAGTCGCGGATGTTGTTGCCTGTTGAGCGACGGAATGCGAGTGAGGAGGATGCGGGCGAATGGGTGGATCCACGGCTTGATTTGGTGCGACAATTGATTGAGTACAAGAAGTTCAAGGACGCGGCACTTCGCCTGGAGACGATGGAGGCGATGGCGGCGAATTCGTTCACGTATGGGGGCGGGCGGCCGAAATTTGAGAAGACGGCGAAGGATGCGCTGGGGGCGCTGGCGAACTTGGATTTGTTTGATTTGCTGACGGCGTTTCAGGAGGTTTTGGCGCGGGCGAATGAGATGCCGCATGAGGAACTGAAGGGCATTCGTTTTTCGGTTCCGGACAAGATGGATTTTGTGTTGGAGCGCACGCGCAAGGAGGGTCAGGTTTCATTCACGACGTTGTTTGAGGCGACGGCGCCGAAGGGTGAGATTATTGTGACGTTTTTGGCGTTGTTGGAGTTGTTGAGGCAGCATCGGGTGATTGTTTATCAGAACGCGGCGTTTCATGAGATTACGATTGTGGCGTCGAAGGAGACGCCTGAAGATGCGCCGCTTGAAAGGCCAGATGATTATGAGTGATGAGGTGAAGATTCCATTGCCGCAATCTTTGCAGGAGATTGTTGGGTCGTTGTTATTTGCGAGCGAGACGCCGCTCACCGTAGCGGATTTGCGTGAGAGCGTGCGTGCGGTGGAAGCGGAAGAAGGCGAGAATCGCGAGATTATGGACGTGTATGCGAGCTGCACGACGCGCGAGATTGAAGAAGCGATCAAGGGCGTGGAGAAGGCACTGGAGGTTGCGGGGTGCGGGTTTCGTTTGGTGTGCACGGGCGGGACGTATCGGTTGCAGACGGTGGCGAGTTGTGGGCGGTATGTGCGGGCGATGTTGAAGCTCGATCGGCCGAGTCGGTTGGGGCGTGCGAGCTTGGAGACGCTCGCGATTATTGCGTATCGTCAGCCGATTACGAAGAGCGAGATGGAAGAGATTCGCGGGGTGGATGTGACGGGGAATGTGAAGACGTTGATGGATTTGCAGTTGATTCGGTTGGTGGGGAAGTCGGAGTTGCCGGGGCATCCATTTTTGTATGGGACGACGCCACTCTTCCTGGAACATTTTGGGCTTGCCAATTTGCAACAGTTGAATGAATTGGACCCGACGTTGCAGCGGTCGAATCCGCGGTTGAAGGCGGAGTCGTACAAGAAGAAAGAGACGAAGACGGAGCTTGAGAAGGCGGCGGAAGAGGCGGCCGCGGCAGAAGAGGCTCAGGCCCAGGAAAATAAGGTGGATGAGAAGGCTGAAGGGAAAAGTGCCGCGGGCACGGGCGCGGCAGAAATTGTTCAGGATGATCTTCTTGCGCCGGAGGAGGGCGAAGGGACTGCCGCGGAAGAGGAGGATGATGATGGCATCTTTATTGATGACACGCCCGATGAATTTGATGACGAAGATGATGATGACGATGAAGAAGGAGAGGAGGAAGACGATGAAGAAGTTGGCGATGGCGCTGATGATTCTGACGACGGCGAGCGCGTGTGATCAAGTTTCACGCAAGATTGATCTCGATTTGGAACGTTCTGATCGCGTCTACCAGGCGGCGATGGCGGACTATTCGGCTGGGCGATTGGGAAAAGCCGCGGAAGGTTTTGAAAAGGTTTTGCGCACGAATCCTGCGAATACTTCGGCGCGCTTTCAACTTGCCTGTTTGCAACAGGATAAGATGAAGGATTACCTCGCGGCAATTTGTAATTACATGGAATACATTTTGCAATGTCCTTCGACTGATAAAACGAAGCTTGCGAAGGATCGGATGGCGATTTGCAAGACGATGTTGGCGCAAGAGCTTGTGAAGGATATGCGGCTTGAAGATAGTGTGACGCTGGCGAATGAAAATGAAAAGATGAAGGCGGAGGTTGGTCAGAAAGCTGACGAGGTTGCCAAGCTTGAAAAGGAACTTGCCGCGGTGAAGAAGGAGCTTTCGATTGCGAAAAAGGAAAGTGTGAATTTGCGGAAGATGGTGGCGAAGATTGGCGAGAGCGATGAAAGCACCCAGCCCACGAAATTGCCAGATGATCGTGACCTTTTGGATGAGGAAGATTCGGCTGTTGAAGATCGGATTCGTTTTTCGGCCGATGTGAAGAATTTGATTTTGGACGAGGAATCTGAAACATCGGCGACGCCTTTCAAGGTGGTCGAAAAGAAAGAGAAAAAAGAGAAGGCGCAAATTCCCGAACCTTTGCATGAGCCGCGGCCTGAGACGTATGTCGTGAAGGAAGGGGATACGCTTTATAAGCTTGCGATGCGGTTTTACGGGGTGCGTTCGGCGTGGGTGAAGATTCGCGATGCGAACAAGGCTGTGATTTCAACGGATGGACGCGTCAAGACGGGTCAGACGATTCGGTTGCCAGAATGAGTTCGATTCATGTTAATCCGATTGGGGATGCGCACAGTTATACGCGGTCGCGTACGCCCTGGAAGTTGGAAGATAAGGATGGGCGCACGGATGCGCAGAAGCTGTATCATTACCTTTCTGGCGGTGGGGCAAAGGCGTTTGGGCGCAGCGTGAAGCAGGAAGAAACGGACCAGAAG
>CAVGIZ010000107.1:0-8610 GCA_963629255.1 Anaerovoracaceae bacterium | reverse complement strand
TCACAGGCCAGGTTAGCACAGTTGGTAGTGCGGCTCATTCGTAATGAGCAGGTCGGGGGTTCGAATCCCTTACCTGGCTCCAGTTCACTCTCAGGATGGCGGGAGTAGATCAATTGGTTAGATCATCAGATTGTGATTCTGAGGGTTGCGGGTTCGAGTCCCGTCTCCTGCCCCAGGTTTGAGAGCTTGGTTGAGGAAGGATAGAAGACGTGACGATTATAGAAGCATTGCTTGATTTGCAAGAAGTTGATGGCCGGATTCGGGAACTTGAGACCGAATTGAAGGACTTGCCGCGGCGCAAGTCGCAGGAGATGGCGCGGCTTGATGGCGTGAGCCGTGATTTGGTTGCGGCGAAGGCGAATGAGGATTCGGCGAATAAGCTTGTGAAGAGCTTTGAGGCGGATGCGCAGGCGCTTCGAGAGAAGATACAGCAGTTGAAGACGACGCAGGCTGGGTTGAAGTCGAACAAGGAATACCAACAGTACTCATCGCAGATTGATTTGGTGTCGCGGGATTTGGAGACGACGGAGAACAGTCAGTTGGCGGCGATGGACAATTTGCCATCTGCGGCGGCGCGGATTAGCAAGGTGCAGGCGAAGTACGACGCGGAGAAGGTTGGGGTTGATGCATTTTGTGCGGAGATAGACGAGCGGTTGGCGGCGGTGAAGTCTGAGCTTGATGAGGCGCTGAAGGAGCGTGCGGAGAAGGCGAAGGCGGTTGGGGATGCGAGGTTTATGTTACATTATGAGCGCACGCGTACGAAGCGGTGGCCGGTGGTGGTGCCGTTGACGCACGAGGGTGTGTGTGATGGGTGTCATTTGGTGCAGCCGCCGAGTGTCTCGCAGTTAGTAGATGCGAACGTGAAGAATGCGGAGACGCCTGGAGCGAAGCAGGTGTTGGTGGCGTGCACGATGTGCGGGCGCATACTGTACCGCGGGTAAGAAGATTTTTCTCCCCCAAGCGGCGCGGGGCGGGACTGGTCGCTACTGCAAGGTAGAGGAAAGTCCGGACTCCATAGGGCAGGGGATTCGCCTGTAATGGGCGGAGGGTGCGGGGAAATCCCGTACGATGGAAAGCGCAACAGAGACTAGGTAGCCCTTCGGGGTGATAGTGAAAAGGCGGGGTAAGAGCCCACCGGCGTGGCACGTGAGTGCTGCGTGCAATGTAAGCCCTCCCCGGAGCAAGATCAAATAGGGGGTTGACGGGCGGCTCGTCCGGTTGGCGGAAGCCATTAGGCCTCGGGTTGATTGCTCAGATGAATGACCGGTTGAAAAACAGAATCCGGCTTATTCGCCCTGCGTCGCTTAGGGGAGAAAGGGTTATGAAAGGTGCTAGACGGATGGTCGAGAATATGGTATAATATAGGGCGATGGTAATTTCAGGCATAGTGGGTGCCGCGTTAGCGGTGGTGATGGCTGTTGCGCCGAGTGATCGGATGGCGATGGCGGATCGTTTATTTAATCGAGGGCGTTGGGCGGAGGCCGAGAGGGAATATGCCGCGCTTATTGGGGAGGAGGGGGTTGCGGAAGATGGTTTATTATATCGGCTTGCGGAATGTGATCGGATGCAAGGGAAGAAGGAAGCGGCGCGGCAGAAGTACGGGGAGATGTTGAAGAAGTATCCGGCATCGGATTTGGTGGCGCGAGCGCGGTTGAATCGGGCGCTCGCGGGGACGAAGGAGGAGCAGGGGAAGGAATTGCCGCTTTTGGATGTAGATGGTGTGGCGGCGAATTTGCGAGCGACGGCGTTATATCATTTGGGTGTGATACGGCAAGATGAGAAGATGTTTGAGAGGTGTTTAGGTTTGGAGCCGAAGGGGAAGTATGCGGTGTATGCGTCGCTTCAATTGGCGCAGCTTTTGGTGAAGAAGGGTGATGAAGCGAATGTGCGGCGAGCGGTGGGGTTGTATTTGGATGTAGCGTTTGGTGGAGGGGAGCTTGCGGAGGAGGCTTTATATTGGGCGGCGGCGACGAGTTTTCGTGGGAAGCGGTATGGGGAAGCGGATTCGTTGATTCGGCGGTATTTGAAGAAGTATGTGAAGGGGAAGCATGTGGATGAGTTGACGTACATGTGTGCGTGGTGTGGGTATTTGACGGGGAAGTATGCGGAGGCGATTGCGATGTGCGAGGCGGTGAGGGCTGGGGCGCCTGAGGCGGTGAGGGATTCTGCCGCGTATGTGAAGGCGATTGCGACGTATGCGGGAGTGAACAAGGTGGATGCGAAGAAGTTGTTTGAGGCGTATTTGGCGGAGTTTCCGCGTGGGGCGTATCGCGAGGAAGCGGAGGCGAAATTGGCGCGAGTTGAATTTGAGGCGGCGCGGCAGGCTGGGGATGCGGCGAAGATGGTGGAGACATTGAAGAGGATTGTGGGGCGGACGAAGGCGAGTGGGGATCGGTTGCTTTTGGGTTGGGCGTATGAGAAGGCTGGGCATGTGGAAGAGGCGGTGCAGGAATATGCGGCGCTTGCGAAGGATTTTCCAGGGACGGTGGATGCGGCGGAGGCGATGTATCGGAAGGCGATGGCAGATTTGAGGGAGGAGCGTTGGGGCGCGGCAGATTTGGCTTTACAGGAGGCGTTGGCGGGAGGGAAGCTGGCGGCGAATTTGAAGAGTGAGGCTTTGTATTGGAGGGGATTTGCCGCGGTGCGATTGGGTCATGAGGCGGAAGGCGCGGCATTTTTGCAAGAGGCGTTGAAGGGGAATTTGACATTGGATCATGGGCGTGAGGCGCGGCTTTTGTTGGCGGATTATGATTATCGTGCGGGGCGTGTTGAGGTGGCGAAGGAGGCGTATCGCAAGTTGGTGAAGGAGGGGGCGTTGGAGCGGATGGGCGCGGCAAAGATTTTGGCGGTTGGGAAGCTTTTGGGTGGGGCGGAAGCGAAGATGTGTGCGCAGGTATTGATTGGGTTGGAGAATGCGGAGTGGCGTCAATGTGGGTATGCGTTGTTGGGGAAGGTTGAGCAGGAGGCTGGGGCGTTGGCGGGCGCGATGGAGGCGTATCGGAAGTGTTTGGGTGAGAAGTGTGTGACGGAGGATGTGGCGAGTGTGGCGTTGGAGTTGGGGGCGTTGGAGGCGCGTGCGGGAGAATGGGCGAAGGCGGAGGAGACGTTGAAGAAGGCGGTGGAGTTGAATGGGAAAAGTGCCGCGGCGCGGGGGAAGGCGTATTACAATTTGGCGGTGGTGTGCAAGGGTAAGGGTGATGTGGAGCATGCGCGGAAGTATGCGACGGTGGTGGTGGAACTTTTTGAAGGGACGAAAGAGGCTGCGGACGCGGCGGAATTGCTCAAGACGTTGCCAGAGAAGAAGGAGGCGGCGAAATGATGCAGCGCTCAAATGGTTTTGGACATGATTTATTGTTGGCGGCATTGATTGTTTCCGTCATTGTTCATATTGGTTTGATGTTTTGGGTGAAGCCGAAAGTGATGACGCAGGTGGCGGGGTCGGGTCAGATAGGTTTGACGAATCGGGTGTCGCAAATACATGATGCGCCGAAGTTGGAAGATGCGGTGAAGATAGATCTTTTTGAGGATGTGCAGGCGCAGAAGGAGGCGCCAGAGGCGGCGGAGACGACGGCTTCGGTTCCTGCGCTTGAGACGGCCGCGCCTGCGGCGCAAGAGGCGGAAGCGACGAAACTTCTTCCAGCGATTACGGCGCCTGAAATTGTTTCGAAGTTGGATTCGGCGGATGAGCGTGTGGCGTTGCCTTTGCCGGCTGTTGTTGAGGGTGCGGCAGATTTGCCGCGCCCTGCGATGCCGAGTGAGACGTTGGCGCCTGACGTGTTTCCTGCGGCGTCTGACGCGGCACTTCCTGTTCGGGCGGATGTCATTGCGCCGAGCTTTGAGGCGCCTAAATTTGCCGCGGTGCCGAGCTTGGGTTTGCCTGATTCAAGTGTGCTTGGTGAGGCGCCTGTTTTGATTGAAGAGGCGAAGGATGCGGGGGAAGAATTTACGCCTGTTGAAGAGGTGATGGCCGAGGTGGATGAGAAGGTGGTGGAGCAGGAAAAGGCGGCGGTGCAGGATTTGATCAATTCAGTCCACGCGGCAGATTTGACGAATGTGGTGGATGTGACGCTGGCGGCGGAGACGGAGAAAGAGTACACGTATTTTCGGGCGACGGTGCGGCCGAAGTCGCGCATTCCGACGGTGCCGAAGGATGTGGTCATCATCATTGATGCGTCGGGGTCGATTGGGCGGGAGCGGTTGACGAGTTGTCGGAAGGCGGCGCATCGGATTTTGCGTACGTGCACGAATACGGGGGATCGGTTCAATTTGGTGGCGTTTCGGGATCGTTTTTCGTATGCGTTCAAGACGTGGCAGGAATGCAATAAGAAGAGTTTTGAGGCGGGGGATAAGTGGCTGGATGGGCTTGTGGCGCATGGGCGGACGGATGTGTTTTCGACGATTGCGTCGGTGCTGACTTTGCCGCGGGATCCGGCGCGGCCGTTGATTGCGCTTGTGGTGACGGATGGAGATGCGAATGTGGGTGTGAAGGAGACGGCGCAGATTATTTCGAAGTTTGCTGCGTTGAATGATGGGTTGATTTCTGTTTATATGTATGGTGTTCGGTCGAATGCGAATCGTGAATTGATTGATGTTTTGACGCGGTCGAATCGCGGCGAAAGTTTTATCTTTAGTGGGTGGTTTAGGCAAGATGCGGGGGACAAGATTGATGCGCTTTCGGAACGTTTTCGCGATCCTGTATTGAGTGACCTTAGGCTTGTTTTTGCATCGACTTGTAAGGCTGAGGCGTATCCACGGCTTCTCAAGAATCTTTATCTTGGTAATACCGTTGAGATTATCGGGCGTGTTCCGAAAGGGACGAGTGAAGTGGCGTTTTCATTGAAGGCGCTTGCAGGGCCCATGGCCTATGAGGGGTATTACACGCTTCCGCTTGTGGGCGCGGCAAAAGATGCGAAGCTTCCTGAGGCCTGGCGGGCTGAACAAGCAATTGATGCCAAGTTGAAGTAAGCGGATTTTGTGGATCAGAGGGAATTTAGGGGATTGAAAAGTGCCGCGGAATATGGTATAATATGTGGCATTGAAAGTACCAAAGAAGAATTAGATTATGACAACAAAGAAGACAACGACGAAGGCTATGAAGAAGGCTGAGAAAGTCGAGGCGGCACATCCGGCAGTTTTGTTGGATGAGTGCGGGGTGACGATTGTTGGGGTGGCTCCGCAACTTGAATGGAAGGATGTGATTAGTGTTGCGAATGACAAGTTTGATCCGAGTGTGAAGGGGATGTATTTTGATGCGATTCGGTTTACGGTCCGCGGCGGATTGAAGTTTTGTGTTCGCAAGGAGGATGTTGTTTGGGCGGAGAACAAGGAGGTTGTGGACACGGAGGATATTCGGGGGATGCCGCGGTGCACGGATGAGACGTGCGTTCAACTTGGAGTGGACCATGATTGTAATTATTTGCATGGGAACGGACGAATTATTCCATCGAAGAATTTGATGTGGTCAATTTCGTTTGGGGATACGATTCGTGGGAAGGGATTGGCGTTGAAGATTTGTGAGGAGAGTTTGATTTATGAGATTGCCGCGCGGCTTAATGGGGAGACGAGAGATGATAAGTCTGACTTTAGGCTGTGGCTTAAACCGCTTGAGCAGCAAATGCGCAATATTATGAAAGATGGATTTGCGAGTAAGAAGGATGCGACGGAGGTTGAAAGGAAGGCGATTGTCGCGGCCTATCTTTCGGTGTCTTCAAGATTTGAAGATGATGCGACGGGTGATAATTTTAGGTTGGCAGATGGGCTTGGATCTTATGATAAGGAGAGTGCTGAATACAAGAAGTTGAAAAGTGCGGCGGATCGAAAGCAAATGAGTCTTATGCGCCTAGCTTATGATGCGTTTCGAAATGCGTGTGCGTGGTCGGATGATGAAAATAAAGGTCGGGATGAGATTATTATGTCGCTTGCTAAGTTTCCGACGGCGGTGATTGCTTGTTCGGATTTGCCGACCGATTTTTCAATGCTTGCTGGAGTTGGCATTCCGAATACGACCATTATGTTGAAGCGTGATATCGCGTATTACGACGAACTGAGATTTCCAGAGGGGCATCCGAAGGAAGGTGGGATTTATGTGCAAGATGCGAAGGATAAGAATGTTTATACGGAATTGACGGAGACGAATACAGGTACGTTTAGCAAAAAAGAGGTTAAGGAGATTTTGGCGAAGCTGAAAAAGATTCTTCCTGATGGGAAGTAAGGGGCGCGGATGGCGCCTCGTAAATAAGATTTCTTAATATATACTTATACGAATGAGGAACCCGCAAGGGGGACTCGGACCGCGGTGACCTTTCGCTGCGGCCTTTTTATTTCAATTTTATGGAAGAAGTGCCGCGGTTTGATGTATTATAACACTTTTTTGAGATTCCCCCTTGCATTGGGTAGGGAAAATATGGTATAATATGCGGCGTTCGGTAAGAGAAGTTACCGGATGCGTTGAAGGGTCTAGCGCAAAGTAAATTAGGCTCAAAAAGTCAGATTAGAAAGGAATTTCTAAGATGTTTGGATTCGATGAGAAAGTTGAGGACGAGGCGCAGGAAGATATTTCTGCCGCCCGTGATTATTTTTTAAAGGAGCTTGAGCGTGCGCCATTTGCACCGGCGTTGTCGGGCGAATTGCTTGCGAGGTTTTCGATTGCTGGGAGTCTTGCGAATTTTGTGCGGACGCATTTGCCGGAGGCTTGTTTTTTGGGGACGGTTGGCAATCCGCGGCAGTCGCCAGTTGGGAAGCCTGCGCTTGCGTTGACGGCGAAGATTCGTGATGTGAAGTATTGGCAGGGGTATCGGCTTTCAAGTTTGTATACGGCGTGGCCTGATGTGAAGGTTGACCTTTCGGCGTTGGATCGTCCTGTTGCGGCGGCGGTGAATGGTTCGGTTTCGGCGGCGGACGCGGCAGAATTTGAGAAGCAGTTTCCGATTGGTCGGCACATTCGTGGGCGAGTGATTCGGCGGGCTTTTCGGGTTCCGGGGTACGTTCTTTCTGTTGATGGCGAGACGATTACGACGGCATTTTTGCCGGACTCGGCGATGACGGATTCGGACCGTGCGCTTGGGGACGGGATGATTGGTTTGTCGGGGATTTTTGAAATTATTTCGACGCGTCCTGCGAAGCGTAGCGTGTGGGTGAGGCGTCTTTCGGCGGCGGCTGCGGCGGCGGTTGCGGCGGCTCCGAAAGCGGTGGTGCAGGAAGTTGTTCGTCCCGCGGCAACAGATGGTGCGGGAGATGATGATTTTGAGTTGCGTCTCAAGCGGGCGCAGAATTTATATTCGAAGGGTTTGATCACGGAGGCCGAATATAAGGCCACGCGTGAGAAAATTATTTCTTCGCTTTGATATAAAACTTTGTTCGCCGTGTTGGCGGACGAAATGGGACGCAGATTTGCTGTTTGGTCTTGTGGTTCCACGTCTGTAGTAAAAACAGCTTCACTTCGCGAGAAGTGTGACCACAAAGAAAGAAGGTGATACTATGACTAGTATCAAGAAGAAATTGGTTGGAAACGACCTTGAAGGGTACACGCCTAAGGGGCCTGTGTTCAATTTGACGCGGGTTCTCAACGATGGGAAGAAGAAGGGGTGCGATTGCCGCGACTTTTTCCATGAGGGGAAGGCGAAGCGCATGTTGACGGCGTTGGCGTTTTATTGGGCTGGGGAGCCTTGGCTGGATGCGGATGAGTTTTCGGAGCTTGCGGATAATGTTCGCGCGGCGTATCGTGCGGAACGTTTGGCGCGTGAGGGTTCAAAGAACGAGGTTGTTGAGACGAAGGTTGTTCTTCATGGTTTCAACTATCGTGGAAATCGGGTTGCGTTGATTATTACGACGAAGCGTGGAAGCGAGCTTGAGTTTTGCAATCGGACGCTTTTGAGTGTGCGTGTGGTTGAGCAACCTGATTTTGATGATGCGTGTGACGATGAAACTGCCGCGGAAGAGAATGGCCTTTGGGGTCGGTTTGTTCGTGCGTGCACGTCGTTCTTTGGACGCGCGGCGTAAGGAGTCAAGCGACCTTGTCACCTTGCTCGGCTGGCGATGCGAGTCGGGCAAGGGGATGGGGCAGGATAAACGACACTTGCGCGGCAGATTTTTGATAGGTGCGCGGCAGATTTACGCGCGTAACTTGGCTAGATTACGCGCGTAACTTGGCTAGATTACGCGCGTAACTTTGCTGGGTTACGCGCGTAACGCGGCTGGGTTACGCGGCAGTTTTGGGCAGGGGCGCGGCAGATTTGGGGTCAGAAGGGGGGCTTTTGTCAGGGTGGTGTGAGAATTTGGGCTAAAAATCGTGTTTGCAAGTTGATGATTTCGCGGCAGATTTCATTTTGTTTATGTGGATATAACACTTTTTTGAAATTCCCCCTTGCATTACCCCCTCAAAATATGGTATAATATGCACTCGTTCGCCCGATACGGGATGACGCAAGTCAAACCGAGGGTGGTGAGCGATTTGATCTTTGATAGTTGAGTGCTTGAGATGGCGTGTCTCTGAAGGTTCGCTACGCGGCAAAAGCGTAGAAGAACATTCGGAAGGGACACGGAAGAATGAATAGAACGTTTGTGTGAGAAGCTTATAAATCTTAAAACTTTCTTTTTCTGAGAGTTTGATTC
>CAVGIZ010000106.1:0-8630 GCA_963629255.1 Anaerovoracaceae bacterium | reverse complement strand
CGAGTAGGGATAAGAGTAGGGATAAAAGTAGGGATAAGGTTTTGGAGCCGAGATTTTTACGGTTGAACAGCTGGCGCAAAAAATAGAACAGCTAGACGAAAAAATTTAGGCTTGAAATTTTTGCCGCGTGGGGAGTGGTGATGTTTTTTGCCGCGTGGGGATTTGAAAAGATTTTGAAAATACCCCCTTGAATGGTTGGCGAGAATATGGTATAATATAGGGCGTTCTGTGTGAAGAAGGGTTTGCTCTTTGGAATGCAGGATGGCTTGGTTCGAAAGAGTTGAGCCTATAGCCCTTCGAGTTTGGCGTGAGGCTAGGCGAGGAAGGGTGAGTCAATCCCACCTAAAATGGAGAAGAGATATGGCAGATGAATTTGATATATTCGCGGGTGTGAGCGCACCTGAGAGCGAAGGAGCGGGCGCAGAGAAGCCTGCGGTGAAGGCGGGTCCGAAGGGGCCTGGGCCGAAGAAGGGTTTTCGTCCTGGCGCTTCGCGTAAGCCGTTTGTGCGCAAGACGTTGCCGATGAAGCCCGGGAAGAACTTGTCGCCGATTCGTGGTGCGAATGGGGAAGAGAGTGTGAATCCGCTTTTGAATCCGCCGTTGCCGTCGGAGGTGGCGGATGTGGATCCGAATGCGCCGGTGAATTCGCGGCGTGATCCGTCGTTGCCGGAGTATCGGTTGGCGGATATTCAGACGTGGCCGGCGCAGCAGATTGTGGATCGGATGATGCCGGGGGCGGATCCGGAGGAGTTGGGTTCGTACCGGAAGCATGAATTGATTTTTGCCGCGATTCGTGCGTACTTGCAGCATGGCGGTGCGGTGTTGGCGAGTGGGTGTTTGGATGTGGCGCGTGAGGGTCACGGGTTTTTGCGTTCGGCGAAGAACAACTTCATTGCGTGCCCGGAAGACGTGTTTGTGACGCAGCAGCAGATTCGGCGGCATGCGCTGAGGACGGGCGACGTGATTGAGGGGCCGATTCGTGACCCGCGTGATCGTGACCGTTTCTTCTGCTTAGGGAATGTGCAGACGGTGAATGGTAAGGAGCCGTCGGTTGCGGCGCGTGTGATTCACTTTGAGAGTTTGACGCCGACGTTCCCGACGCGGCGGATTATTCTGGAGACGAAGGCGACGGAGCTTTCGACGCGTGTGGTGGATTTGTTCACGCCGATTGGGTTTGGTCAGCGTGGGTTGATTGTGGCGCCGCCGCGTGTGGGTAAGACGGTTTTGCTGCAGAAGATGGCGAACGCGATTACGACGAACTATCCGGATGCGATGTTGATTGTGCTTCTTGTGGATGAACGTCCTGAGGAAGTGACGGATATGCAGCGCAACACGAAGGCGATGGTATTGGCGTCGACGTTTGATGAAGAGCCGCAGCACCATGTGAACGTGGCGGAGATGGCGATTGAGATGTCGAAGCGTCAAGTTGAAAATGGGCGTGACGTCATTATTTTGCTGGACTCGATTACGCGTTTGGCGCGTGCGTACAACACGGTGCAGCCGCATTCTGGCAAGATTTTGACGGGCGGCGTGGATGCGCTGGCGTTGCACCGGCCAAAGCGTTTCTTTGGCGCGGCGCGTAATATCGAGGGCGGCGGTTCGCTCACGATTATTGCGACGGGCTTGGTGGATACGGGCAGTCGTATGGACGAGGTGATCTTTGAAGAGTTCAAGGGCACGGGCAACATGGAATTGGTGCTCGACCGTGGGCTTGCTGATAAGCGTATTTTCCCGGCGATTGATATTGATAAGTCGGGGACGCGTAAGGAAGATTTGCTGCTGGATCCGATGGAGCTGGAGAAGACGTGGGGCATTCGGCGGTTGTTGTCGGTGGCGGGGCCTGAATCGGCGATGAAGTCGGTTTTGAAGTCGCTGGCGAAGACGAAGTCGAATCCTGAATTCTTGTTGGCGATGCAGCCACCGAAGACGGCGTAAAGGCGATTGATGGACATCGTCATAAAGAACGCGAAGGTTCATAATTTGCGGGGAATCGATGTGACGATTCCCCGCAATTCCTTGACGGTGGTGACGGGTTTGTCGGGGAGCGGGAAGTCGTCGCTTGCGTTTGACACGTTGTATGCGGAAGGGCAGCGGCGGTATGTGGAGTCGCTGTCGGCGTATGCGCGGCAGTTTTTGGACAGGCTGCAGAAGCCGGACGTGGAGAAGATTGAGGGGTTGTCGCCGGCGATTTCGATTGAGCAACATACGACGGGTGGGAATCCGCGGTCGATTGTGGCGACGGTGACGGAGATTCATGACTACTTGCGTTTGTTGTATGGGTCGGTGGCGGTGGCGCATTGTCCGGTGTGTGGGAGGGAAGTGCAGAAGCAGTCGGCGGAGCAGATTGTGGACGCGATTTTGGCGGGTGGCGCGGGGAAGGCGATTTTGTATGCGCCAGTTGTGAAGGGGAAGAAGGGGCGGCATGAGGCGGTGCTGGCGGTGGTGCAGCGGAATGGGTTTGCGCGGGTGCGGATTGATGGGACGGTGTATGCGGTGGATGAGTTGCCAGAGCTAGACAAGAAGAAAAACCATTCGATTGATGTGGTGGTGGACCGGTTGGTGTTGCCGTGTGAGAAGACGCGTTTGACGGATTCGGTGGAGTTGGCGTTGAAGGAGGGAAAGGGCGTTTTGGAAGTGGAGCGGCTCGGGGATGGCGCGGCAAAAAGTGAGACGTATTCGGAATTGAATGCGTGTGTGCATTGTGGGATTTCGTTTGACGAATTGAAGCCGCGGTCGTTTTCGTTCAATTCGCCGTTTGGGGCGTGTCCGACGTGTGCGGGGCTGGGGAATTTGTACTACTTTGATGAGGAGTTGGTGGTGCCGGATAAGACGTTGCCGCTGAGGGAATGTATTCATGCGTGGCGGCGCGCGGGGCACAATGCGATTATGTATTACAACGCGCTTCTTGAGCATATTGCCAAGCAGTACAAGGTGAATTTGAATACGCCGTATGAGAAGTTGCCGGCGAAGTTCAGGCATGATTTGATGCATGGGTTTAAGGACGATTTGATCTTGCCGTGGCGGAGTGTGGACCGGCCGTTTGAGGGGGTGCTGGCAACGTTGCAGAAGCGCTTGGAAGAGGCGGAAGATGATGAGACGCGCAAGAAGTATGAGGCGTATCAAAACTTTCGGACGTGTCCAGATTGTCATGGGTCGCGGTTGCGGCCAGAGTCGCGTGCGGCGACGGTTGCAGGGCGCACGATTGTGGAGGTGATGGCGATGCCGGTGACGGAGGCGCTGGCGTTTTTCAAGTCGCTAGACGCGGCAAAAATTGGACCGGCGTTTGAGCCGGTCGCCGATATTTTGCGCGAGATTATTCGGCGGTTGCAATTCTTGTTGGACGTGGGGCTTGATTATCTGACGCTGGATCGGCCGAGTGCGACGTTGTCGGGTGGCGAGATGCAGCGGATTCGTTTGGCGACGCAGATTGGTTCGGGTTTGACGGGCGTGTTGTATGTGTTGGACGAGCCGACGATTGGGTTGCATCCGCGTGATAATGATCGGTTGATTGCGACGTTGAAGGATTTGCGTGACCGCGGCAATACGGTTGTGATTGTGGAGCACGATGAGGAGATGATGCGCGCGGCAGATTATATTGTGGACTTGGGGCCTGGGGCGGGGCGCGAGGGTGGGCGCGTGATGTATCAAGGCGATTTCAAGGGATTGTGCCGCGCGTCGTCGTTGACGGCCGATTATTTGACGGGGAAGAAGCAGGTCGTGCCGAGTGATTTGAAGCATGTGACGATCACTGCGAAGACGCCGTTTTTGACGCTGGCGGGCGCGAAGGAGCACAACTTGAAAAACGTGACCGTTCACATTCCCGTGGGGTCGTTCACGGTGGTGACGGGCGTGAGCGGGAGTGGCAAGTCGACGCTGATTGACGAGACGCTCAAGCGGGCGCTGATGAAGCACTTCTACAATTCGCGCGAGGTGCCGGGCAAGTATCGGCAGTTGAAGGGCGTTGAGAATTTTGATAAGGTCATTGAGATTGACCAGTCGCCGATTGGGCGCACGCCGCGGTCGAACCCGGCGACGTATGTGGGATTCTTCTCGGACATTCGCGAACTCTTTGCGCAGACACAGGCGGCGAAGGCGCGGGGCTACACGGCGGGGCGCTTTTCCTTCAATGTGAAGGGCGGACGGTGCGAAGTGTGCGGCGGCGATGGCGTGCGCAAGTTGGAGATGAGCTTCCTGCCCGATGTGTACGTGACGTGCGAACAGTGCAATGGTAAGCGCTTCAATGCGGAGACGCTTGAGGTTACGTATGGCGGCAAATCAATCGCGGACGTTTTGGAGATGACGGTTGCGGAGGCGTATGAATTTTTTGCGAAGGTGCCGTCGCTTGCGCGCAAGCTCAAGACGCTCGTCGATGTCGGGCTGGGCTACATTGCACTTGGTCAAGCGGCAACCACGCTCTCGGGCGGCGAGGCCCAACGCATTAAACTTGCGACCGAACTCTCACGTCGCGCGACGGGTCGGACGCTCTATTTATTGGACGAACCGACGACGGGCTTGCATTTTGATGACGTCGCCAAATTGATGCGGCTGTTGCTTCGGTTGCGTGATCAAGGCAATACAATCGTCGTCATCGAGCACAATACGGACGTGATGAAGTGCGCGGATTGGATTATTGACCTGGGCCCAGGTGGCGGAGATAAAGGCGGAACGCTCGTGTGCGAAGGCCCTCTCGCGAAGGTCCAAGCGTGCGCACAATCCTTGACAGGCCACTTCTTGCGCGAAAATCTGTCGCGGGGCGCGAAAAAATAATTTCGCGATTTTGAATTTTCCCCCTTGAAACCCGCGCGTAGATGTGGTATAATACACACACTTTTTCGGTGGACCCGTAGCTCAGTCGGTCAGAGCGGGGGACTCATAATCCCTTGGTCCTGGGTTCAAGTCCCGGCGGGTCCACCATTCTTTTTATTCCAGCTTTGATTTTTGCCGCGGGTCGAACGCATCACGCAAGCCCTCGCCCACGAGCACCGTCAACAGCATCACGATAAAAAGTGCCGCGGCAGGAAACACGACAAGCCACCACGCCGAGCGGAACTGTTGCGCCTCTTGCATCAACTCGCCACACGACGGCGTCATCGGCGGCAAGCCAAATCCCAAGAAGTCCAGCGCCGCCAAGGAGCCAATCGCGCCCATCAAAAGGAACGGAAACAGCGTGATGAGCGGCGTCAGTGCATTCGGCAAAATCTGCCCAAAGATGATACGCGCCGCGCCCAGCCCTTGCACCTTCGCCGCTTCCACAAACGTGCGCGTCCTCAATCGTAAGAATTCCGCCCGCACATAATACGACACCACAATCCAATTGAAAATCGCGTAGCACACGAGTAAGACCGTGAAGCTGCGCCCGACCGTCGAGCCAATAAAAATCATCACATACAAAAATGGAATCGCACTCCAAATCTCGGTCAAACGCTGAAACGTAATATCCAAGACGCCGCCAAAATAACCCTCAATCGCGCCCACGACCAGCCCAATAAACATGCCCGACGCCGCCAGTAACAACCCAAACAACAACGCAATGCGCATCCCATGCACAACCCGCGCATACACATCGCGCCCGCCCGCATCAATCCCAAACGGATGCCCCGCGCACGGCCGAAACGGAAAACTAATTTCTGCCGCGCCCAAGTCCACCACCTTCCCAACAGGCGCTTCCCGCGGTTCCAAGAACACGCGCGTGTAGCCCTCGCGCGGCGTTTCCCGCACGCGATACGTCGCATGCAAAAGTGCCGCGTTCGTCATCGCCAGCGCGCGTACCGCCTCGGGCCCTTCAAATTCAAAGATCGTCCCATCTGCCGCGCGATTGAAGCGCGCTGTCTGAATGTCGTAAACATGCGCAAGCCGCCGTTCACGAAAGGCCTCCAACGTCGCGGGGTCGACCACTGCATTCGGGTCGCACGGCGCGGTCCATTCCGCGGCCATACAAAAGAGGAAGACGCCGCCGAGCGCGATGAGCGCCCACCACGCCCGCTTCATTCGGCGAAACGCCCGCCATCCTCTTTCGTGCGCACTCATTTCCTTGCCGCGCCCTCCACAAGGTCCGCCACACGCGCCGCCGCATCATCCACCGCCAACGCCTTCATCTTTTCACGCATGGCCTCGAGCTGTTCCGGATGATCATACTTCTGCACCAAATACCGGCAAATCTGCCGCGGCGTCAACCTCGCCTGAATCCCTTCATCTGCCGCGCCCTTGGCCGCAAACGCCTCCGCATTGTAATGCTGATGATCACGCATCGCACTCGGCAACGGAATCAAAAGCGCAGGCTTCGCACACGCCGCCAATTCAAAACACGTTGACGCCCCCGCACGCGCCACCACAATATCGGCCGACGCAAACGCGCTCGCCATCTCCTGCTCAAACGCATGCACTCGCGAAGGCACATTCGCCGCGCCATAAACCCCTTGCACCGCCGCCTCATCCTTCTCGCCCGTCTGATGAATGACGTACAGCCCACGCGGCAAATTCTCGCGCTTCGCCAATTCCTTCGACATCATCACGAGCGCCTCGCTCATCAATTCATTCACCGCATGCGCACCTTGCGACCCGCCCGTCACAAACACCACAAACGCATTCGCCGGAATAAAATCAAACCGCTTGCCCGCGGTAATGTCCGTGCGAATCGGCAGCCCCGTCTGCACCGTCTTCACATTCTTCAGACACGTCGCCGTCATCTCAAAACTCGTCGCCACCACCTTCGCATACCGCGACAAAAACTCGACCGCCTTGCCCGGCACCGTGTTCGCTTCATGCAACACAATCGGCACGCCACAACTCTTCGCCGCCAAGACCGGTGGCAAACTCGAATACGAACCCATCGCCAACAACGCATCCGGTTTCATCCGCTTCATCTCGCGCCGACACCGCAGAATCGACCGCACAATCGCAAACGCATGACGTGGCTTCAACTGCTGCGCCCGCGTCGCGAACGTCGCGCCTTGCCAACGCTTCATCACACTCGATTCAACCGCGCGCCCCGCATGCCACACGACCACCTCGTGCCCACGCGCCGCCAACTCCTCTGCCACCGCGAGCCCTGGGAACGTATGCCCGCCCGTGCCGCCACATGCAACAACTATCTTCATTACCAATCCTTTTCATTTGGTGGAAGCGGCGCCTTGCGCATCCGCGCCTTCTTGTCCGCTTCGTGTTCATCATTGCGCTCTTGCGCCTTTTTCAAAATGCCTTCCACCTCTTGATCATCCTTGTCATCCTCATCACTTTCCGCGGCAGATTTTTCATCGTCCTTGTTTTCTTCATTCTGTTGATCTTGCTGCTGTTGTTGCTGCGTATTCTGTTCGTTGTTGTTCTGCTCGTTGTCCTGATTCTGTTGACCCTGTTGATTCTGCTGATCTTTGTTCTGATTTTGATTTTGGTTTTGATTCTGATTCTTCTGGTTCGGATCCTTCGGCAAAAGTTCGTTGATTTGATTCAAGAGCGCGAGCGCCTCTTCCTGCCGCGGCGGCAACGCCTTCTCCACACATTCCATCTGCGCCTTTTCAAGCTCCGTCGCAAACGCGGCAATCTTCGCCTGTGCCTCCGCCGTCAAAGGTGGCAAGTTCGTATCCGCCTGCGCACGCTGCTCATACTCCCTCGCCCACGCCGGAAACTTCGCACGAAATGCCCTCGTATAATCCAACGCATCCTGCTGCCAACTGCGCCCATTGAATGCCTCCACATCCATCCACGCATTCGATTGCGCCTCCAAATCCGCCGCCAGCGCCCCCGGCGGCAACGCAACCAACTTATGAAACCGCGTGTAATCATGTTCCACATCGCTCATCGCATCCCACGCCCCACGCGCATCCAAGTCCCCAAACTTTGCCGCGGCCTCCTTCGTCATACCCTGCGCCTTCTCCACCTGCGCCACAATCGTCGCCGCCTGCTCCTCATTCGTCACACTCTGGCAAATCGCCTCCTTCACCGGTATCCACTTGTCCGCAAGCTCCTTCGCACGCGCCTCCAATTGATCACCTAACGCCACCGCCACCTTCGCCTCATTCGTCCCATACGTCACGCTCTCCATCATCAACTTCCGCGCTTCCTTCACCGCAGACGACATAATCGCATCAGGCCCCTGACCTTGCATCGACTTCAATACCTCATTCACGTGACGCGCCTCACGCGCCTCAAGAAGCCCATCCACCGTCCGCGTAAAATTGCGTTTCGCCTTTTCATCCTTCGGATTCGCCCGTAACGCCTGCTGCGCAGCCATCGCGGCTTCTTCCTGATTGCCCGCCTCATATTCAAGCTTCGCCACAACTTCTGCCGCACGCGCCCCATACTCTTTCGTCGTCATCAACGGCTTCAGAACCTTCAGCGCATTCGTGACGTCACCCGCCTCATAAAAGCTGACGCCGTCATTCCAAATCTCACGATCCGAGACAGCCGCGTCATCCGCATCTGCTCGCATCCACCCCACCAAGAGGGCGACTAAAAGTATAATCACTTTCATGCCGTATATTATATCATATTTTCGCGGCAAATACCAGCCCCTAACCGCGGCAGATTTTTACGCCTCAAAAACTATTCAATTGTCAAAGATCAATGCTGTAACCAGCTCACCGCGGCGCTACCCCGCGTATTCGGGATGCCGCGCGAAATACTCCTCGTAAAAC
>CAVGIZ010000105.1:0-8727 GCA_963629255.1 Anaerovoracaceae bacterium | reverse complement strand
CGGAGCCGCATCGTACGCGGGACTTGAAGTTTTACGAGGAGTATTTCGCGCGGCATCCCGAATACGCGCAATAGTGCCGCGGTGAGCTGGTTACAGCATTGATCTTTGACAATTGAATTTATGTATGGCGACGAAGCGAGATGGCGGAAAGCACAATCGCGACAAAACCAAAAATTGCGAGCAGGTCTGGGACTTGGGCGAAGAAGAGAAAGCCCAGGATGGACGTGAAAATCACGTTCGAATAATCGAAGACGGCGATGTCACGGGGCTCGGCAAAGCGATAGGCCGCGGTCACGCCAAATTGTCCAATCGCCGCGCCTGCGCCGGCACCGAGGAGAATCAAGAATTGCGCGAGCGTCATGGGCGTATAGTGCCAGAGCGTAAAGGGCAGCGAGGCAAAGCAGGAGAAGGCGCTGAAGAAGAGGACGATCAAGGTGCCGCTTGTTTTGAGTCGACCGAGTTTATGAACGCACGCATAAGCAAAGCCTGCGCACGCGCCGCCCACGAGGCCCCACACTGAGGCGATGTGAAGCGAGAGAGGTTTCATCACGAGAAGCGCGCCAAAGAATGCACCGAGCAAGCAAAGCCCTTGGCGCCGCGAAACGCGCTCACCCATCATGATCCACGTGAAGAAGACAGTGAAAAATGGAGCCGTCTTATTGAGCGTCATGGCCTCGCCAATCGGGATGCGTGAGAGCGCATAGAAGTTCGCAAAGATTCCGATGGTGCCAAGCGTGGAGCGTCCAAGCAGATAGAGCCATTGTTGAGAGGAGAGTTTGAAGGAAAGTTTTTCCGCGGCACTTTTTCGACCGCGGCAAAACACGCCCAGCGCAATCAGGAGCGCGATGGCATTTCGAAAGAAGCTCTTTTGGAAGCTGGAGACATGCGCGCCGTAGTCATCGCAGAGACGGACAAAGAACGCCATCAGGGCAAAGCCAAAGGCACTCGCTAGGATACAGGCGATGCCGCGAAGACGTGCGCGCGAATCGGTCATACTTCAAAATCGAGCGAAGGTGCCACATCCAAATCGAGCGCGGCATCTCCCATTCGATTGTGACGATAGGCTGCGAGGCCCGCGATCATGGCGCCGTTGTCGCCGCAATACTTGGGCTTGGCCATGAGAAGTTGAACGCTCGCCGCCGCGGCAGTTTGTGTGAGGACCGTGCGCAAGCGTGAATTGAGCGAGACGCCGCCGCCCACGATGAGCGCCTTGTAATTGCGCTTCTTGAGGGCGTGTGCGGTGCGGTCCGCCACGACTTGCACAATGGCTTCCTGGTAGGAGGCAACGATGCGCGGGATTTCGTTGTCCGCGGCCAATTTTTCCGCTCCGCCGTGTTGTTGCACATAGCGAAGGAGGGCCGTCTTGAGGCCTGAGAACGAGACGCACAAATCGGCATCGAGCCCGGCGAGCGCGCTGACACCTTCGCGTGGGCGGCCCTTCGGAAATGAAATCAAATTCTCGAGGCCATACTCGCGTGAAATCTTGTCGACCTTGGGTCCGCCTGGATAGCCGAGGCCGAGGAGCTTGGCGGCTTTGTCGAAGGCTTCGCCCGCGGCATCGTCGAGGGTCTGTCCAATGATGGAGTAGGTTCCATATTCGGAGACGTCCACCCAAGTTGTGTGGCCACCGGAGATGGCGAGGCCGAGCGCGGGCGCGGCACTTTGTGGGTCGAGCGCGGGCGCAGGGGTGCCTGTGTCGTAAAGGAATGGCGTGTGGAGATGGGCTTCGATATGGTTGATGCCAATCAGCGGGACGCCGAGAGAAAGCGCGAGGCCTTTGGCGGCGTTGAGGCCGACCGTGAGCGCAGGCGAAAGGCCAGGCCCGTACGTGACCGCGACCGCGTCAATTTTTGCCGCGGGGTCGGAGACGGCGGTTTGATAATTCGTCAGGGCCGTGCGAATGACTTCGCTGATTTTTTCGACGTGTGCACGCGAGGCGATTTCGGGAACGACGCCGCCGTAAGGGACGTGCAAGGGAATTTGTGTGTAGACGACGTTGGAGAGGACTTCGCGCCCATCGCGCACGACGGCCGCGGCAGTTTCGTCGCAACTTGTTTCAATGCCGAGAATGGTCATGGCCGAATCAAACAACGGTGATATCTTTGGTTGGGCGTTCCTTGAGGATGCACCACATGGCGACGTACACGACGAGCGTCACCCAAAAGAATGGGATGGAAACGATGACGGTCGCCCAGCGAACACCCGTCACGTTGAAATCGAAGTGATGCGCAAGGCCTGCGCACACACCACCAAATACTTTGTCGTCACTGCTTCTGTAGAGGTTATCCATTTTGTTGAACCTTTCGTAAAAAGACCGCGGCACTTATTGCCAGAACTTCCACCAGGAATGTTCCTTCGGCTTGACGCCGCCCGAATCTTTGTAAATCTCACGAATGCGCTTTGTGCCCGCCGTCTCTGGATCTTGCACAATCTCGCGCCGATGGAATTCAATATCATCCTTGACGGACCAAAATTCACTGCGAATAAAATTGTCAGGATCGACACGATGGAGGACGATGACTTCGCCCGTTGGCATCACGGAAATTGTAGGCTTGGTGACGCGCATAAAGTCGCCAAGGTCGGTCGTCGGCCAAGGGCGTTCATACGGGCCTGAATCTTGCGCCGTGATAAAGAGGTGTTGCGTTCCGTTGCGACTCCAGGTGAGAAGCGAAAATTCGCGGCGCAATCCCTCGTGGTTGGAAAACATCTGCAACGCGCCGCCCGCCGCCATGCCAGGCACAATATCAAAGGAGCGCATCTGCCCTTCAAAACGCATGCCGCCATGCACGAGGACAGGTTTAGCGAGGTACGTGCCCGTCGTGCGCAAACCATAATGATCGCCAAGAAACGTTTCAAGCTTCTGGCCTTCATTTGGTTGCAGCGTAAACTCCGCAACAAACGCACGCTTGTTGACACGCGTCAATTGCGATTGATCCACCGAACGGAAAATCTCAATGAGAAAACGATCGGGCGAATTTGGCCGCCCCACATCAATTGTGTTGGGCGACATATTTGCAACATCCACAATGCCGCGGATACGTTCGCCCGCCACGTAGCTGTTGTAATCAAGCTTGAGATTGACGGAAATTTCGCTCGTTTGTTTGGCTTCTGCGATGCGCGTAAAAAGTGCCGCGGTCAGAAGAATGGAAAGAATAAATCGTGTGATCGTGCGCATAAAGTTAGTCCTCCACTTTGAGTTCGAGCCCATCGTAAGCGGGCTCCACATGAGGTGGCAAAAGTTTCAACCAGTCGGCATGGCTCAAGTCGTGGCACATGTGCGTCAAGTAAGCGCGCTTCGGTTGAATGCGTTCGATGTAAGAAAGTGCCGCGTTCAGATTAAGATGCGTCGGATGCGGCCGCAAGCGCAAGCAATTGAGGACGAGCGTTTCCACGCCGTGCATCTTTTCAATCGTCGCATCAGGAATCACGTGGCAATCGCTAATGTACGCAATGCGCCCACCCAAGAGGTAGCCGCAACAAGGGAATCCATGTTCCACGTCAAGCCGCTCCACACGCAAGTCACCCACTGTAAAGGGCGCGGCATTATCCGTAAAATGAATCATCGGACGAAACAGTCCAATTGCATTTTGTTGCTCGCCAATGTACGGAAAGATGTGGTGCATTTGCTCAATCGTCTCGCGCATTGCAAAGCAACGCATCGTCGCGCCAACGATACGGAAGTTGCGTCCATTCGCACCAGGCTCCGTTGGGTCGCACGGCACTTGTTTTCCATTGAGTGTATTGAAGCGCCGCACATCGTCAAAGCCCGCCACATGGTCCATGTGCGCATGCGTCAGCAACACCGCATCCACCTTGTCAATCCCGTACTCAATCGCGGCAATTCTCATCTCAGGTGGCGTGTCGATTAGAAAGCCGACACGCGGCGTGTGCACATAAACTCCGCAACGCCGCCGCTTATCGCGTGGGTCCGTCGATGTGCACACTGGGCACTTACACCCAATCTGCGGCACACCAACGGACGTCCCCGTCCCTAAGAATTTGAATGTGAAGTTCAAGCTTTCTTCTCTGGCATCTTGCCCGTTGTAAAGTACTGTTCAACCTCTTCGAGCGTGCGGCCCTTGGTCTCCGGCAAGAAGAACGCCGCGGTGATGAAATAAATCACCGTGAAGCCCGCCAGCACAAAGAACACGCTGCCGTTATCATTCGTCGCTGCGCACCACTTCGGGAACACCGTTGCAATGCCCGCCGAAACGCCCTGGTTGATAATCATCGCAATCGACATGCCCGTCGCACGAATCCGTGTCGGCATCAATTCCGTCAAGGCCAGCCACACGCACACGCCCGGACCCACCGCATAAAACGCGATGAACATAAAGAAGAACACCGTCGCCAAAACACCCGTCGTGAGCGACGCCGCGCACCACCCCTTCGAAATCGCAAGGAAGATCGCGCCAACGCCACATAGGCCAATAATAATCCCACTCGTCCCGAGCTTCAAAAGGAACTTGCGCCCCTTCTTCTCAACAAAAGCACACGCGACAACTGTCATGATACAATTCATAAGCTTGACCGCTACAGACGAGACATTTGCAAATGCACCTTCCATTCCTGTCTTCTGGAAAATTACAACCGTGTAATTCAACACCGAGTTGATACCTGTCGTCTGGTTACACGCCAAAATCACAACCGCCAAAATAAACGGAATCACATATTTCTTCTGAAGAAGTGAATCCGACGCCGCGGCATTTTTCGCCTTCTCCGCCGCCGCCGCTTCATCCGCGGCAATCATTTCCGCGAGAATTTCCTTCGCCTTTTCTTCTCCATTATTTGCCGCGAGCGCCGCAAGCGCTTCATCCTTACGCCCCTTCTTATAAAGCCACCGCGCCGACTCCTTCAACTTGAATGCACCAATAAAAAGAATTATGCACGGGATACATGTCAAAAGGAAAATTGCCTGCCACGCGTATGTCCAAGAAGCAATTTGCTTAGGAGCAATCCATTTCTTAATTAGCTCAAAATTAATTCGCTTCGCATCAGCAATCTTCTTACCCGCCTTGTCCAGTTTCGGTTTCGGTTTGCCAGCCTCATCAAGCACAAGTACTGGAATCTTATTACCCTCTCCGCCCACGATTTCCTTGCCCTGCTCGTCCAATTTCCACATGGGCTCGTTCTTCTCATTGACACGCTGTTCAAACACAATGATGCCATTCTCAATAGCTTTAGAATCAACAGCCTTCTTTGCGTCTCCAATGAATGGCGCAATACACAACCCAACAATCGCAACAAATAAAATTCCGATTGTCAGCAACAACTGGAACATGCCCGTCCCCTTGCCGCGCGAATCCGCGTCCAAACATTCCGCCAAATACATCGGCACAATCACACCAAACAAGCCTGCCGCCGCACCTTGCAATGCACGCCCACCAACCATCATCCAAAAATTGCCGCCCTCAAAAAAGCCTGACGCGCAAATGACTGGAATCGAAATCAAAAACAACAACGCCGATGCCACAATCATTTTCTTGCGCCCGAACCATTCCGCCAGCAAACCCGCCACGAGCGACGATGGCAACGATCCCCACAGCGCCATGCCCACAATCCACCCAATCTCATCTTGCGTGAATGTCGACGTCCGCTCAATATACGGAAGTGCCGTATCTATCACGCCCACATCCACACCATATAGCAAGCCACCAAGGCCCGCCATAATCAACAAGAACTTTGCATATCCTTTAACTGTCATTTTATTTTTTCCTTGAATTTTGTATTGCTTCTTTACCAAGTCCGCCAACTCCACCAGAGACTGGCGCCGAAATATCTGCATCCAGCACTTCGACCTGTTCCGAATCAATCCAGAACTTGATCTTGCTGCCCTTCACAACCTGATCCTCCACCTTCGATTCATCCCGCACTTCCGCCGGCCGCGCCGCATCCCCATACAACACAACCATCCCCTCCTTCCGATAATACGACGCCTTCGTCCCATACGCCCGCCGCGCCTCATTCGTCATCGCCACATGCCCCATCGCCACAATCCGCCGCAAATCATTCGTCCCCTCCGTGAACACATACGCACGATCCGCATGCAACTGATACTGCTCATCATCCACATACACATTCCGATCAAAAAAGATCACACCCTCTTTCCGATCATAATACGTCGTCGCCGATGTAATCCGCGCGGGCCGCCCCGTCAACTTCCTCACCTCGCCTTTCGGCAACACTCTCTCCAACTTCTCGCGCTTCGCCTTCTCTTCCTCCAACTTCCGCGACAGCTCTTCATTGCGCTCCACAAGATCCGTGTTCTTCGCCTCCAAAATCCCGCTCCGATTCGCGAGCGCGGCATTTTCTTCCTGCAACCGCTCCGTCTTCTCCGTGTTCTCCACCACCTTCACCTTCTCAACTTCCACTGGCTTCTCCACAACCTTCTCCACAACATTCGTCACAACTTTTTCAACGACTACCTGTTGCGTCACCACATTCGTCACTACCTTCTCAACCACCACCTCCACAGGCTTTTCAATCACCTTCTCAATCGTGTTCGTCACCTGCTTCTCAACAACCTTCTCCACCTCCACAGGCTTCTCCACGACCTTTTCAATCGTGTTCGTGACAGTCTTTTCAACGATGACCTCAACCGGTTTTTCAACAACAACTTCCACCGGCTTCTCAACAACTTTCTCCACCATGTTCGTCACCAGCTTCTCCACAACCACCGTCTTCGGCGCCTTCCCACGCCGCTTCTCCATCGTCACCCGCGGCTTCGTCGTATACCCCTTCTCAATCACCGACGGCGCTCGCGTCTCCTTCTCCTCCGACATCAAATCAAACAAATTGATGCCGTCCGCATAAACCAAATTCGCCGCCAGCAAAACTGCCGCGCCCAACAAAACTTTTATTCCCATGGCTCGATATCCTTGAAATATGGATGCTTCAAATCTTTCGCGCTCAACAAAAATTCTCTTCCTGGATTCGGATAACAAATCCCCAATTCCGGGTCGTCATACCTCAGCCCACGTTCTGCCGCGGGACAATAAAAATTATCACACTTGTACGAGAACAACGTCTCATCCTCCAACACCACAAACCCATGCGCAAACCCACGCGGAATATAAAACTGCCGCCCATTCTCCGACGTCAATTCACACGACACATACTTCCCATACGTCGCGCTTCCCTTTCGAATATCCACCGCGACATCCCACACCGCCCCGCGAATCACCCTCACCAACTTCGCCTGCGCATGCTCCCCCGCCTGCCAATGCAATCCCCTCAAAACCCCACGCGAACTCTTCGATTCATTATCCTGCACAAATTGCGCCGTGATCCCCGCCGCGCGATACCGCTGGGCATTATACGTCTCCTGAAAATATCCTCTCTCATCCCGAAAAATATCGGGCTCGATAATCTTCACGTCAGGAATCTCCGTCGCAATGACTTTCATTTTCTCACCTTACTCCTCAACGCCAAAATGATACGCCGTCCGGCTCACAAACGTCTCGCCCACCTTCAACACCGTCGACGGAAAATCTGGCCGATTCGGCGAGTCCGGCGCATGCTGCGTCTCCAACGCCACACCCGCAAACGGACACAACGTCTTCCCCGCTTCCTTCGCCGCCACCGCCGTCGTCACATTCTGCGCACCATACATCTGCATGCACGGCTCCGTCGTGAAAATCTCAAGCTTGCGCCCACTCACCTTATCCACCATCTTCACCGCCTGCTTCAACTCGCCCACCTTGCCACACAACACAAAATTGTGGTCATACCAATTGTCCATCGCCGCAAGCGACTTCTCATTCTTCATCCATTCTGCCGCCTCACCAATCGGCCTCAGCGTCGTGAAATCAAACCCAGTCCCCTTCACCGACTGATTCTTCAACGGAATCAACCCCTTCGTCGTCGGCGTCCACTCATCCGCAAAAATCTGCAACTCCTGCTTCAGCACATCGCCACTCGCTTCGCCCGCCAAATTCCAATACGAATGATGCGTCGGATTAATCACCGTCGTCTTGTCCGTCACCGCCTTGTAATCAATCGTCCACACATTGTCCGGCGTCACCGTGTACGTCACCTCCATCGTCACCTTCCCAGGAAAGCCCATCTCACCATCCGCCGACACATACGTCAAAACAACCCCCGCCGCGCCAGGCCGCTCAAACGGCTTCACGCCCCAAATCTTCGTGTCCCACCCCAATGGCCCACTGTGCAAATTGCAATGCCGATCCCCCGTGTCCTCATTAATCGGCAACTGATACTCCTTGCCCTCCAACGTGAACTTCCCATCCGCAATCCGATTCCCGTATCGACCAATAATCGTCCCCATCGAGAATCCATTCTTCTCATATTCTGCCGCGGTGTTCCAACCCAGCGTCACGTCCGCCAAATTCCCAAACTTGTCCGGCGCATAGCACCTCACCAAACGCCCACCATAATCCGCCACATCCAAAATGAGCCCATTCCCGCTCTCAATGCGGTAAAGCTTCGTCTCGCGACCGTCCGACAACTTGCCAAACGACCGCGCCATCGACACCGTCGGTGTACCCGCCAACAAACTTGCCGCGCTCGCAGCAACCACAAAAGCCAAAGATAGTTTTTTCATAGCACCATATATTATACCATATTTCAGACCAAGATGGTAGCACAATTTTCAAAAACTTCCAACCACTCGCCAACGCCCCACATCAAAAAAGAAATGCCGCGACCACCCGCGGCACTCCCTTTTATCTCAACTCAGCAACATCATTTACGCTACCGCGCCATCTT
>CAVGIZ010000104.1:0-8745 GCA_963629255.1 Anaerovoracaceae bacterium | reverse complement strand
GGCCTGAGGCGACCATTTTGATACTAGGAAAAATATAAGGAGATACTGGTATGGGTAGAAAACTAGAAGAGAGTGGACATGGAAAAGTTCTTGAATACGTTGTGGAAGAGAAGGTTCATTCACAAAGGAGAGGGTGGGATAAGATTTTGGAAATTTGCTCTTGCAATTGGGCGGAAAATATGGTACACTATGGGGCATGGGCTTACATATTCTTTATAGTGACCGGATTGAAGATTTGGCAAAAGACTTGACGGCGCGTTTGGTTGAGGCGCGGCGTCAGGGGGATGCGTTTAGTCGTTTATCGGTGACGGTGCCGAATCCGAATTTGGGGAAGTGGTTGCAATTGAAGGTTTTTGCGAAGGAAGAGGCGCTGTGTGCGGGGATAGATTTTCCATTTATGGAGCAGCGGTTGACGAGTCTTTTGGCACCTAACTTGAAGGGGCAGGGAAGTTTTGAATTGCTGGGGGATCATTCGTATTCGAATAGGATTGCGGAGATGTTGATTGCGGGGCGGGAAGAGAAGGAATTTGCCGCGTTGGCGCCGTTTCGTGGGTATGTGATGGGGGATGATGGGTTGGAGCCTGTGAAGGTTGAGACGAAGCGTCAGGCGCGGATGGTATGGGATTTGGCGGTGAAGTTGGCGGATTTGATGGATTCGTATGAGGTGAGGCGTCCGGACATACTTGAGAGTTGGTTGAAGGGGGAGAATGCCGCGGGGAAGGAAGAGAAGATTCGGGAGGGGAGTGTGGAGGCTGGGGAAGTTGCGATTGCGCGGCGGTTATGGGGTGAGGATGGATATTTTCCGGAGGATGGGAATAAGCTGTCGCTGAAGCAATTGTATGATCGTGTGAAGGGTGGGGAGCCGGTTGGGCCGAAGCAAGAGATTTATTTCTTTGGACATTCGACGCTTTCGATTTTGCAGGCGAGGATATTGAAGTGGCTGGCGAAGGTGCATGAGGTTTATTTTTATCACAATGACATGTGTTTGGAGTATTGGGGAGATATTGAGACGAAGGTGGAGAAGATTCGGAACTGGAAGCAGAAGGAATTGACGGAAGACGATTTGAAGATTGAGAACAAGTTGTTGAATGAGTGGGGTGTTGCGGGGCGCGAGACGTTGCGATTGTTGGTGGATCTTGAGGAAGAGGTGAAGGACGTTAATTTTGAATGGGAGCAGGTGGGCGGAGACGAGAGGGATACGTCGACTGTTTTGGGGAAAGTGCAGTGGGCGATTTGTCATCGGACGAGTGTAGGGGAGCGGATTCGGCAAGATGCGAGTTTGCAGGTTGTGGGGGTGCCTGGGATTCGGCGTGAAGTGGAGATGGTGTACAATTCGATTTTGGGGAGTGTGTGGAAGCCGGAGGGTTCGGGGGAACGGCCGTGGAGTGATTGCACGTTTTCGGACATAGCGATTTTGGTTCCGGACATGGCGACGTATCGAGGGGTGATAGAGTCTGTATTTGATGCGCGGGGGCAGGTTCCGTATGGGTTGATTGATTCGTCGGCGAGTGAGGAGAGTGCGTATTTAGCTGGGTTTCGAGCATTGATTGAGTTTGTGCGGGAGGGGCTGACGCGGCGGACGTTGTTTGCGCTTTTGGGGAATCGGTGTGTGCAGGAGGCGTTGAAGTTTTCGGGTGAGGACGTGGAGGCGTGGAGGAGATTGACGGAGGAGATGGGGGCGTTTGATGGGTTTGAGGGGGATGGGGAGTCGAGGTTTGATTGGGCGTGGGGGCTTGAGCGGGTGCGGCTTGGGAAGGTTGCGGAGAAGTTGGAAGGGGAAGAGGTGCCGTTGATTGTGACGGGGGATGATCGGGCGTTGAAGTTTTCTGAGGTTGTTGAATTTTTGCATTTGGCGAAGGAGGCGTTGTTGAAGGGAGAGGAGAGTTGGGAAAAGAAGTTGGAAGATTTGATGGAGGGGTGTTTGGCGGTGCCGGAAGAAGGGAAGGAATTGGAAGAGAGTGTGCGGCAGAAGATTGTTTCGACGTTGAGGGGGCTGGGAAAAATTCAAGGGGAGAAGAGTTTGGAATTTGTGGTTGGGGCGGTGGAGACGTTTGTTGGGGCGCTGGGGTGTCGGCGAGGAGGATATTTGACGCATGGGGTGACGATTGCGGGGTTGATGCCGATGCGGCCTGTGCCGTTTAAGCAGGTATATATTTTGGGATTGGGCGCGGCAGGTTTTCCTGGGCGGACGCAGGAGAGTGAGTTGGACATGCGTGGGATGGTGTGGCATATGGGGGATGTGACGATGCCGAATCAGAGGAAGTATTTATTTTTGGAGACGTTGATGGCGGTGAGGGAGAGGCTTGTGATTTCGTATGTGAATAAGGATTTGGTGAAGGATGAGAAATTGTTTTCGTCGTCACTTGTTGGGGAGTTGGAGAATTTTGTGAGTGAGGCGATTTTGGAGGCGACGGAGGGTGAGGATAGGACGATTGTGAAGACACCGTTTCGGGAGGTTGAGGATTATCCGTTGTTGGAGCGTGATGGGGCGGTGGTGGATGTGGCGTGGCGAAAGGAGGATGCGTTTGCGGGGATTGTACCGACGTATTCGAAGGTGGCGCGGCAGATGTTTATGGGGGCTGGGCGCGAGGAAAGTGCCGCGGAGGAGGACGGGAGAGGAGATGCGGTGGAGGGGATTGTGGAGTGGTCGGCGAAGGATTTGGCGGCGTTTTTGGGAGAGAGGCTACGTGCGATGTTGAAGGGGAAATTTGGGATTCGAGAGGAGCGATATGAGGTGAATGAATTGGAAGAGGATTCGCCGCTTGGGATTGGGAGTGGGACGCAGACGTGGGAGTTGGAAGGTGTGTGGCTTGCGGGTGGGGATTTGGATGCGGCGTTCCGCGGCGAAAAGTTGCGTGGGCGATTGAGGGGCGGATTTTTGGGGGAATTTGCGAAGGGGAAGTTTGAGGTGGCGATGGAGGGGAATGAGAAGTTTCGTCCGTTTATTGAGGGGTTTAGAGGGGAGAAGGTGAATGGTGGCGAGCGGGGTGTTTGGGAATGTGAGGGGGCGGGAGCTGGGGTGGTGCGGCTTGTGGAAGGGAAGGTGGATTGGATTCGGGAAGAGAGGGGGCTTGCGGTATTGATGGCGCGGGGGATTGTGGATGATGGTTGTTTTCCTGGGAGTGCGATTGAGGTGTTGATGTCGTTTTTGATTCGTGTTGCGAGTGAGGGGTGCGAGGCGGCGCGGGTGTTGCGTGTGGGGGTTTTGGATATGAAGAAAAAGAAGGCGTGCACGTGGGTGTGGGAGGTGAGGGCGCAGGAGGCGCGGGATTATTTGAAGGGGCTTGTGAGGGGGATGCGGGAGTATTGGGCGGGGCCGAAGGATGGGGATGGGAAGTATGTCAATTTTGAGTATGCGAAGTTGTGCAAGGCGAGTCAGGCGATTCGGGAGAATGATTGGGCGGCCGTTGTTGAGAAGTTGGGGGAAGTTAGGTACAATGAGGGGCAGAAGCATGATCACGATCTTGCGGTTGAGGAGGCGGTGAAGAGGTATGAGCGCTTGCCGACGGCGAAGGAGATTGAGGGGATTTACGCGGCACTTTATCGGTTTATTTTTGAGGGGAAGATGGAGGAGTTTGAGACGGAGGAGGAAAGGAAAAAGAGAGAAGAAAAGGCGAAAGGTAAGAGAGGAAAGGGGGCAAAGAAATGAAAGAGAGAGTTATTCTGGATCAGTTAGGGGAAGCTGGGGACGAGACGAAGGTTTGGAATTGTTTTGATTACGAGCATGATGGGATTATTGAAGCGTCGGCTGGGACGGGCAAGACGTATACGCTGCAGAGTATTGTTTTGAAGTTGCTGGTGGAGAAGCGTGTGGAGAGCGTCACGAATTTGTTGTTGGTGACGTTTACGGAGAAGGCGGCGGGCGAGTTGAAGAATCGGATTCGTGAGATTTTGGAGAAGGCGGAGATGTTGCCGTCCGATTTTGATGAGATGACGATTTGTACGATTCATGCTTTTTGCCGCGAGCTGTTGTCGGAGTATGCGTTTGAGAATGGGGTGCCGATGGCGATGGAGATTGGAGGGTCGGATGCAGATTTGGTTCATCGGGCGGTGAGGACGACGTTGTTGGGGAAAAAGTTTAGGGAGGCGTATGGGGAGGTGTTTAGGGATAAGGCAAAGTTCAATCAGATTGTGAGTGTGGACGAACTTGTTGAGAAGGCGAAGGGCGTGATGAGGAATGGTGCGAAGGCCGATTTGCCCAAAGATGAGGAGTCGCAGGCGATAGTAAAAGATTTGGCTGAGTGGTCGAAGGATGAATTTGAGCGGCTGAAGGATGAGGCGTTTTTGTTGACGTATGATGATCTTATTGCGAAGGCGAGTGAAGTGATTGAGCGTGAGGCGGCGCGGGAAGCGGAGGGAGAAGAGAGTGCGCTGTTGGCGAGTATTCGGAGGCGTTATCGCATTGCGCTTGTGGATGAATTTCAAGATACGGATGCGAAGCAATGGAACATTTTCAAGTCGATTTTTTCATCGCGCGTTAATAAGTTGGAGGGGGAGGATGTGCCGCGGCCGAAGCAGGGATTTTTGCTTGTGGTGGGTGATCCGAAGCAGGCCATTTATAGTTTTCGGGGTGCGGACATTGCGACATATTTGAAGGCGCGTACGGAGATTTGTGAGGGGCAAAAGAAGCAAACGCTTTCGTTTACGTATCGTTCGTCGAAGGAGCTTGTTGGGGCGTTCAATGTTTTCTTTGGAAAGACTGGGTGGTTCAAGGGGATGAGTGCGGGGGATGGGATTGGTACAATTGAGTATGAGGACGTTGGCTATCCTGAAGGGAATAAGCGCTTTAAGGATTATAAAAATAAGACGGGGCGCGGGGTTGTGACGTTATTGGAAGCGATGCCGCAGAAAATAGAAGTGCTAGGGACCAAGAATAGTGGCTATGGGAATGCGAAAATGTGTGTGCCTGTTTTTGCACGCAATGCCGCGCGCGAAATGAAACACCTTTATTCGCTACCTGAAGGGATGGGGCGGCGTATTGAGTATAAGGACATGTGCGTGTTGGTGCGGAAGCAAGCGGATGCGCAAGTGGTTCGTGAAGTTTTGGCCGCGGAAGGTGTGCCTTGTACGTATTACAAAGAGAGCGGTGTTTTTTCTGCGGAAGAAGCGGAGATGCTGATTGCGCTGTTTGATTTCTTGGGCGCGCCGAGTCAGCATGGACGGCTCGCGGCACTTTTATTGACGCCGCTTTTCAATGTGCCGCTTTCGCAATTGAATGCGAAACTTTTCAAGATGCCTGAACAGTTGATGCGTCTTTTGGATCGTTGGCAAGAATACTGCAAGACGCGGCGTTGGGGGCTTTTATTTGAAAGCGTGATGAGTGATACGTGTCTTGCGCATCCAAGGGCGGGCGACTTTTATTTTGATCGGCGTTGGACTGCGGCGCGGCAGATTTTGGATGCGCTTCTTCAGAAGGTTGCGCCCACGGCTTTGACGATTGCGGACTTTGCGTTGGTCTTGCGTTCTTGGCGAGAGAAGGATCGGGCGGGCGAAGGGGGTGAAGAGAATGCGGCTTTGCGTCAAATTGAAAGTGAATCGTCCAGCGTTCAGATTATGACGATGCATACGTCAAAGGGGCTTGAATTCAAGGCGGTTTTTCTTGCAAGTGGATTTGCATCTTCCCTAAGAGATGAAGATAAGGATGAATTCAAACGTCTTTTCTATGTTGCCGTGACGCGCGCGGAATACTTGCTTTATTTGCCTTGGTCGCAATGGGCCACGCACGAACGGACGAAGAAGGATGCAACGATGGTTTCGGGTATAGGTTCAGTAGGTGCGCCGCTTTTTGATGGTGGTTTTCTAGCTGAGGGAATTTGTGCATACTTTCGGAGCCTTGGGCAAAATCCAGATGAGAAAGTTGTTGCTTGGGATGCTGATAAATCTGCCGCGGGCGAATCTGGAATAACGGAAAATGCGCCAGCAAAAACTGCCGCGGAAAAGGCGCTTCAGATTTATGAAATTGGCAACGTGCGCAATCGCCGTTTGCATTATGATTCGTTCACATCTATGAAGGGCCATTATTCTGCTTACGCGGTCCAGCCTGATCAAGCGTCGGTGCAGGATGAAGACGAAGGCATGGCAGTGGAAGCCGAATCGGAAGAGCCGCCGCGCACGACCTTGTTGCCGCGCACCTCTTTCTCGGGGACAGTCTTTCATAAGATTATGGAAACCCTGTGTTTGGGCGACGAATCAGAAGGACTGACCGGCTTTGCAATCGGAAGAGAGCCACGCGAAAAAGCTCTCGCGGCAGATGGCAAGCTTCTTAAAATTGTCCACAGCGCAATGGAACAGAACGCCCTCAAGAATCGCACGTCCCCTGAAGGCGATTCAACCGAACAAACACTTGCGCGCATGGTCTACAACGCACTCAATACGCCTATCACAATCGGCGCGCGGCAGTTTTTCCTCAAGGATATTTCCTTCTCGAATCGCCTGGCCGAAGTTGATTTTGCAATGGATGAAGCCAAGACCCTGGGCAAGGAATTTTCACCTCATCGTGAAGGCGTTTTCAATGGGGCAATTGATTTGGTCGTTCGCCCAGATGGCCCTGGCGGCCCTATTTATTTCATTGATTGGAAGACGAATTTTCTTTCATCGTATTCTTCCGCCGCGATTGCGAAGGCCATCAAAGAAACGCTTTATCCGCTTCAATATCAACTCTACACACTTGCTGCGGCGCGCTGGCTAGGCGGGGAAAAACTTGCAGGCCTCGCTTATCTCTTTGTTCGCGGTGGCGAATTTGATGACTCACCAAGCGGCGTCTATTCGCATTCTATCACGCCTGAATTTCTTGACGAGTGTATCGACACCATCACCAAAGCACTTTAATAAAGGACACGCTCATGGACCTTCTCGAACGCTTCAACATTCCTTCTTCTTCTTCCGCGCAAGCCACCACCGTACGCTCTGTCCTCTCGGCCCTCATCACCGCGCGTGTGCTCACCTTGGGCGAACTCCAAACGGCTCGCGACATCATCGCCCGTCGCCCCGCCGCATCCGCCTCCGACATCGAGTCCTACGCCTACCTTTTCATCGCGGCACTTTTTTTCGCCGAGCACCTTGGCAACACATTCCTTCGCGTCCACAATGATGAAGTACCCACACTCCTCCAGGATGCGTTGCGCCCTGTGCTCGACCTTTCGCTCGACACTCTTTGGCCACGCGCCCTCATCGCGGCCGAAAAATTGGAAGGGGATATCATCATTCGCAAGCCTTCCCCCAACGGAGATGGCTGGTTCTTCCAAAAGAATTTTGCCGCGGTTGAAACCGTTCAAAAAGCGCTCCAAGAATTGGAAACTGCCGCGACGCCCAAATTCGGCAATCCACTTTCTGATGCAGAATTGGAAACGGCCCGCAAAATTGGTGAAGGCCGATTTCTCAATGACGAACAAATGACCGCCGTTCAGACGGTCGTCACGCATCGCTTCGCCGTTGTCACAGGCGGCCCCGGCACTGGCAAGACCACAATCGTCCGCGCCTTCTTGCGCACGCTTCTTGCGCGTGGATTCGACCCCGAACGCATCGCCCTCATTGCCCCCACAGGCCGTGCCGCGCAACGCATGGGCGAATCCATCCACGGCATTGAAAAACTTGACGCGCTTGCTGGCTGCACCATTCATTCGCTCCTCGGCGGCCACCCGCCCCATTGGAAACACACCGCCGAAAATAAACTTCCTTACGAACTCATCGTCGTCGATGAAGCCTCAATGGTGGACATCCATTTGATGAACGCCCTGCTCGCGGCACTTTCTCCAACTTGCCGCCTCGTCCTTCTTGGCGATAAGGACCAACTTCCTTCAGTCGAAATTGGCGCCGTCTTGGGCGACATCGTCAGCCATCGTTCCGGCGAAAACGTTGTCCACCTCAAAGAATCCAAACGCTTCACAGGCTCACTCGCAAAATGTGCCGCGGCTATCAATCAAGGCGACGTCACCACATTTGAATCGAACTCAACCGACCTCGCCCCACAAGCCAAAAATTGGCTCGCACACTTCGCTTCGGACGACACGAAGAACCAATGCTTCCGCTATCTTCTGCCGCAATCTCCGCACCCCGCGTCTTGCCATGCCTTGCTCAAAGAATGGACCGAACAAAGCGGACTCCTCGAAAAAGGACTCGTTGTGCGCCTGGCCTCCGACCCCCAACTTGTCACGGACCTCATTTCTTCGGATGGCCAAAAAACCGAAAGAGCGAACGAACTTTTTTCAGCTCTCAATTCGTTTCGCATCTTGACCGTTGTCCACGAAGGCCCCTACGGCAATGAAACCATCAACGAATTTCTCGCACGCATTCGTCTGGGCGGACGCGCCGCGAACAATCCTCTCGCGCGCCCTGGCGTACCCATCATGATCACTGCCAACACGCCCTCACGCAATTTGTGGAATGGCGACATTGGCGTGAGCGTGCAAGGCGAGAACGGCATCATCGCCATCTTCCGCCGCGGCAAAAAATATATCCTCTGCCCCGTCGGACTTCTCCCGCCACACGAACTCGCCTATGCCATCACCGTCCACAAAAGCCAAGGTTCGGAATTTCAAAACATCCTTCTTTTGCTACCTTCGGACGAAAAGAATCCGCTCCTTTCGCGACCGCTTGTCTACACTGGCGTGACGCGTGCAAAGGACCGTGCGCTTGTGATGACCACGCAAGCGAGTCTCAAAAAAGCCCTCGAAAAAGAGCTCCTCCGCGACACCAGCCTCTAGGTCCAAACTATTCAATTGTCAAAGATCAATGCTGTAACCAGCT